>JAJPYW010000226.1:0-14896 GCA_021204715.1 Prevotellaceae bacterium | reverse complement strand
CTACCAGCCTGAAAGGGTGAGCCAGTCTTTGGGTACATTCGTCGTCAACTTGTTAGAGTCGGTAGCCATTGTAGTGTTGATATTGATGATTGCCATGGGTTTCCGCAGCGGCGTCATTATCGGCATCAGCTTGATTGTAACCGTATTCGGCTCGTTCCTGTTTTTGTATTCCATGAACGGTACCATGCAGCGCGTCTCTTTGGCGGCCTTCGTATTAGCCATGGGCATGCTGGTTGACAACGCCATCGTGATTGTGGACGGCATTCTGGTAGACTTGAAGGCGGGTAAACCCCGTAAAGAGGCATTGACCTCCATCGGGCGGCAGACGGCCATGCCTTTATTGGGGGCCACTTTGATAGCCATCATCGCTTTCTTGCCTATCTTCCTCTCGCCCGATACAGCCGGTGTCTACGTGCGCGACCTCTTCATTGTCCTCGCGGTCTCACTGTTGCTCAGCTGGGTGTTGGCGTTGGTGCACGTGCCGCTTATGGCCAACCGTTACTTGCGTCCGGCCTTGGAGGAGGCTACAGGGAGGCGTGTCTACAACGGCAGGGTGTATGCCGCCTTGCGGGCTGCCCTGCGCTTCGGACTGGCACACCGTTGGGGCTTTGTCTGCACCATGGTGGTGTTGCTGCTCCTGTCGTTGTGGGGATACCGCTTCACCCGGCAGGGCTTCTTTCCCGATATGGTGTACAACCAGCTCTATATGGAGTACAAGTTGCCCGAAGGGAACAACTACACACGGGTGGAACACGACTTGGCCGAGATAGAAAGCTATCTGAAAACACGCAAGGAAGTTACCCACGTGACCACTTCCATAGGTGGCACGCCGGGGCGTTACAACTTGGTAAGGAGCATCGCCAACCCTTCGCTCGCATACGGCGAGTTGATTGTCGACTTCACATCGCCCCGCGCGTTGGTGGCCAATTTGGACGAGATACAAGATTACCTCACCGCCGCCTATCCCGATGCTTACGTGAAGCTGAAACGGTATAACCTCATGTTCAAGAAATACCCCATCGAGGCACAGTTCTTGGGACCTGACCCGGCCGTATTGGCCCGCTTGGCCGACAGCGCCCGCGCCGTGATGGAGAGGTCGCCGGAAGTGTACCTCATCACCACCGACTGGGAACCACCGGTACCGGTGCTCACCGTGGAATACGACCAGCCTGCCGCCCGCGCGTTGGGCTTGAGCCGCAACGATGTGAGCGTTTCCCTGCTTTCGGCCACGGGGGGCATTCCCATCGGCTCTTTCTACGAAGGCATCCACAAGAACAACATCTACCTGAAAAGTCTCGATGAAAAGGGGGAAGCGGTGGAGGATTTGAACAACGCGCAAGTCTTCTCCTCGTTGCCCTCTTTGGGTGGCCTGCTCTCGGAAGAGATGTTGGTGAAGCTACGGGCCGGTACCTTGTCGAAAGAGGACTTGGTGGAGTCGCTCATGGGAAGTACGCCGTTGAAACAGGTGAGCAAGAGGGTAGACATCCGTTGGGAAGACCCGGTAGTCCCCCGCTATAACGGGCAGCGCAGCCGGCGCGTGCAATGTTCGCCCGCACCGGGTATAGAGACCGAGAAGGCGCGCTTGGCCATTGCCGGGCAGATAGAACAGATTCCGTTGCCCGAAGGCTACTCCCTGCTGTGGCAGGGCGAGAAGATAGCCAGCGACAAGTCGATGAAATACCTCTTCAAAAACTTCCCCCTGGCCGTTATCCTGATGATTGCCATCCTCATCATGGTGTTCAAGGACTACCGCAAGCCCGCCATCATCTTCTGCTGTATTCCCATGGTATTCGTGGGGGTGGTGGCCGTGATGCTCATTACGGGCAAAGTGTTCAACTTCGTGGCCATTGTGGGTACCTTGGGACTGATAGGCATGCTCATCAAGAACGGCATTGTGCTGATGGATGAGATTACCTTGCAGTTGAGCCAAGGGGTGGAGCCGGTCACGGCGTTGATTGACAGCGCGCAGAGTCGTCTGCGTCCGGTGATGATGGCGTCGCTCACCACCATCTTGGGTATGATACCGCTTCTTTCCGACGCCATGTTCGGTTCATTGGCCGCGGCCATCATGGGCGGGTTGTTGCTCAGTACCCTCATCACACTGCTTTTCATACCTACGTTATACGCCCTGTTTTTTCACATCAAACAAACCAAGGAATGAAAAAGTCGATATTACTGCTGATAGCCGCATGCTGCCCGCTCCTCGTTCCGGCGCAGGAGGTGCTGAGTTTGCAAACATGCCTTGACATGGCTTTGAAATACAACAAGGAGATAGCCGCCGCCGCCAAACAGACCGAGCGTGCCCGCTACATGGCAGCCAGCTATAGGGCCAACTTCTTCCCCGATTTCAGCGCTTCGGGTACCGCGCTTTACAGCACTGCCGACGGTAGCTTCGGCATTGCCGGGGGCAATCTGCCCACTTTCCTGCCCGATAACGGGGAGTTTGTGACTACAGGTGGTTATGCCTACTTCCCGGGCATCGACTTGGATTACAAAGTGGGTTGGATGTACACGGGCGGCGTGCAGTTGGACCAACCGCTCTATATGGGTGGAAAGATAATAGCCGCCAACAAGATGGCGCGCTTGGGGCGGCAGTTGGCCCAAATGAACGAGACCTTGACCGCTACCGAGGTGATTCTCCAGACCAACCAAGCTTACGCGCAAGTGGTGAAGGCCATGGAGATGAAGTTGGTGGCTGAAAAATACGGAGAAGTATTGGCCGAGTTGATGAAGAATGTGGAGAGTGCCTGTCGCAACGGCTTGAAGCCGCAGAACGACGTACTTAAAGTGCAGGTGAAGCTGAACGAGAGCGAGCTGAACATCCGCAAGGCGGAGAACGGCTTACGGTTGGCCTCGATGAACCTTTGCCGGCTTGTGGGCAAGCCCTTGACCGAGGAGATACACGTGGTGGACGACTTTCCCGAAGTGGAGGATGGATTGCAGATGCAGGTGCTTGACATTACCTCGCGTCCCGAATACGGCATCTTGGAGAAGCAGACGGACATTGCCGGAGAACAAGTGCGCCTTTCACGCAGCGAAATGTTGCCGCAAGTGGGCATACGCGGCTCCTATAACTACACGCACGGTTTGCAAATCAATGGCCAAAACCTCTTTGACAAGGGCTACTTTTCTGTCTTGTTGAATGTGAACATGCCCCTTTACCACTTCGGCGGACGCAGCAACAAGGTGCGTGCCGCCAAGGCCCAATTGGCGTTGACGCGCCTGCAACAGGAGAGCATGAACGAGCGGATGTTGTTAGAGCTGACGCAAGCCGCCAACGAGTTGGACGAGGCCCGATTGGAGCGTGAAATCGCCGAAAGGTCGCTCCGTCAAGCCGAGGAGAACATGCGCGTGAGCAAGAACCAATACGATGTGGGCTTGGAGACCTTGTCTGACCACTTGGAGGCGCAAGCGCTGTGGCAACAAGCCTACCAAACCCATGTTGAGGCCCGTTTCAAGCTCTATGTGGGCTATATCGCCTATTTGAAAGCCAGCGGGGCGCTCTACGGTGAGTAGCGGTTGTCACAACCGTGCCGTTCAGGATATTCTTACTATCTTTGTAGCATGTTGAACGATGACTGTCAAGTATGTTTTCCTACGATTTAATCGCCATTTTAGGGCCTACCGCATCGGGTAAGACCGCTTTTGCCGCCGCGTTGGCAAAAGAGCTGAACGCCGAGATTGTCAGTGCCGACTCCCGCCAGCTCTACCGGGGCATGGACTTGGGGACAGGCAAGGACCTTGCCGATTATACCGTGGAGGGCCGCGCCATTCCATACCACTTGATTGACATCGCCGAGCCGGGCTATAAATACAACGTCTTCGAGTACCAGCGCGATTTCCTCGCCGCCTACAATCTCATTCGCGGGAAGGGTTGTCTACCCATCCTTTGCGGAGGCACCGGCATGTATTTGGAAGCGATCTTAAGGGGCTATAAACTGCTGCCGGTGCCCGAGAATCCGCAGCTGCGCGCCCGCCTTGCAGGTTATTCCTTGGAGCAGTTGACCGAGTTGCTCAAAAGCTACAAGACCTTGCACAACACCACCGATGTGGATACCCCCAAGCGGGCTGTCCGTGCCATTGAGATAGCGGAATACTATGCCCGTCAAGGGGTAGAAGAGCGTCCCTTCCCCCATTTGCGCAGCCTTGTTGTGGGCTTGCAGACAGACCGCGGACGGCGCAGGCAGAAGATTACCCGCCGCTTGCGCCAACGTCTGCAAGAGGGCATGGTGGAGGAAGTGCGCGGGCTATTGGAGCGCGGCCTCTCTCCCGATGACCTGATTTACTACGGTTTGGAGTACAAATACGTGACGCTCTACCTCACCGGAGCATTGAGTTATGAGGAGATGTTCAGCCGGTTGGAAACCGCCATCCACAGGTTCGCCAAACGCCAGATGACTTGGTTCCGTGGCATGGAGCGGCGCGGTATTCCCATCCACTGGATAGACGCCGACTTGCCGGTAGCGCTGAAAATAGCCGAAGTGAAGGCTTTGTACCTGTCCGGCTGTTAAAAAACGGTGCCTGGCTTTTACATATCATTCTAAATGCCTATTTTTGTCAACGCAGAATCAGCGGAAGGAGGAAGCGGATCGAACAACCCCACTAACTAAACAACGCATGAACGAAGAACCCGAAAAATGGGGCGTGATATACAACCCCAAAGCCGGCACACGTAAGGTGAAGAAACGGTGGAAGAAAATCAAGGAATACATGGACAGCAAACATGTATCCTACGATTATATCCAGTCCGAAGGGTTCGGTTCAGTGGAGCGGTTGGCAGGTATTTTCGCCAACAACGGCTACCGCACCATCGTGGTGGTGGGCGGAGACGGGGCACTCAACGATGCCATCAACGGCATCATGCATTCCCATGCCCAAGCAAAAGAAGAGATAGCCTTAGGCATCATTCCCAACGGCATCGGCAATGACTTCGCCCGTTTCTGGGGCATCACGTCTGAATACAAGGAGGCGGTGGACTGCATCCGCAACAACCGCCGCAAGAAGATAGATGTGGGCACATGTTGCTATTACGATGGCTGGAAGCATGTAACACGCTATTTCTTGAACGCCATCAACATTGGTTTGGGAGCGCGCATCGTAAAGATTACCGACCAGTGTAAACGCTTCTGGGGCGTGAAACCGCTTTCCTATTTCATGGCGTTCCTCTCTATCATTTTCGAGCGGAACCAGCACCGCATGCATTTGCGCGTCAACGACGACCACATCCGCGGACGCTTCATGACGGTGTGCATAGGCAGTGCGTGGGGCTACGGGCAGGTGCCCAACGCCGTTCCCTACAACGGTTGGTTGGACGTGTCGGTCATTTGCCGCCCCAAACTGCCCCAACTCTTCTCCGGACTCTGGTTGTTGATGACAGGCCGCATCTTGAACCACAAAATGGTGATGCCCTACCGCACCCGCAGGGTGAAAGTGTTGCGCGCCCGCAACGCTTCCGTCGATTTGGACGGACGCCTTTTAGAGCGCCATTTCCCCCTTGACATCGGCATTTTGCATGAAGCGATAACCTTGATTATACCCAAATGACGGCCGGCCGCTTGCCCTTTGCCCATAACCCTCAAACGGAAACAGCATGATAGATTATTTAAAAATCAACCATAATAAGTATAGGTATATGAATAATAAGTATCTGTTACGCGGTTTATGGATGCTGTTCATGTCGCTCTATTGTGGAGTCCTGCAGCTTGCCGCACAGCAATCCCCTGCCATTCCCATCGACCCGCAAGTGCGCATCGGACACCTTGACAACGGGCTCACTTACTACATACGTCACAACGAGTTGCCCGCCCGGCGCGCCGACTTCTACATCGCCCAAAAGGTGGGTTCCATTCAAGAGGAACCCCGTCAGCGCGGTTTGGCGCACTTCTTGGAACACATCTGTTTCAACGGCACCACCCACTTCCCCGGCGACGCGGTTAAACAATACTTGGAACGCATCGGGGTGAAGTTCGGCGAGAACCTGAACGCCTACACATCGATAGACGAGACGGTCTATAACATCAACAACGTGCCCGTCCAAGTGGAGGGAGCGGTAGACTCCTGCCTGCTCATCCTGCACGATTGGAGCCACGACCTGCTGCTCGACCCGGAGGAGATAGACAAGGAGCGAGGCGTCATCAACGAGGAGTGGCGCACGCGCAATGACGCCATGCAACGTCTTTACGAAGCTGTACTGCCAACGGTCTATGCCGGTACCAAATATGAAGACTGCATGCCCATAGGCAACATGGAAGTGGTGATGCACTTCCCCTGTCAGGACTTGCGCGACTACTATGAGAAGTGGTACCGTCCCGACCTGCAAGGCATCATCGTGGTGGGCGATGTGGATGTGGACGAGGTGGAGGCCAAGATACAGACGATGTTCGCCGACATTCCCGCCCAACCCAACGCCGCAGAGCGTGTATACTTCCCCGTGGATGACAATGAAGCGCCCATTGCCGCCATTGCCACCGATAAGGAGCAGCCCTACCTGCAATTCATTTACTTCCACAAGATAGACGCCACCCCTCGCGAGCAGAAAACAGACCTTCTTTACTTGGTGAAATGCTATATCACCCAGCTCGTCTCCAACATGCTCGACAGCCGTTTGGACGAGTTGCTCCAAGTGGCTGAGCCGCCCTTTTTGGAGGCTGAGAGCTGGATAGGCAGTTTCTTCGTCTCCCAAACAAAAGACGCCTTCTCGGGGTATGTAATGTGCAAGGAAGAGGCACCCGGAGAGAGCGTCCGCGCCTTTCTGCGCGAGGTGGAGCGGGCGCGCCGTTTCGGTTTCACCCAAGGAGAGTACGACCGGGCGCGCGCCGAGTTGCAGCGCCGGTTGGAGTCGGCTTACAACGAGCGCGACAAGCGCAAGAACACAGAATATGTCGACGACTACGTGCGCCATTTCCTCGACAACGAGCCCATACCGGGCGCGCTCAACGAGTACGAGCTTTATAACGAGATAGCCCCCTCCATCCCGTTGGAGTTGGTCAACCAATACATGCAGGAGTCGCTCGGTGAAGGCAACGAAGTGTTGGTGCTCTTCGCGCCCGAGAAAGAAGGTTTGGTCCTTCCCGACGAGGCGGAACTGTTACAGATGCTTGCCCAGTCTAAAGCCGAAGAGTTGACACCTTACGTGGACCAAGTTTCCGACGAGCCGCTTATGTCGGGAGTGCCCCAAGGCGGAGAAATCATTTCTGAAACCACCGACAGCCGTTTCGGCACCACCGAACTAACCCTTTCCAACGGTGTGAAAGTGTTGCTTAAACCCACCGACTTCAAAGCCGACGAGATTCTCATGAAAGCCACGTCGCGGGGCGGAACCTCTCTCTTTCCCGATTCGCTGTTGGTGGACATGGGCGAGTTGGGTGCCGTGCGCGCGGGCGGACTTGGCCACTTCAGCGCTGTGGAATTAGACAAGGCGTTGGCCGGCAAGAAAGCATCCGTGAGCTATGCTGTCAGTGACTTGAAAGAGTCGGTGAACGGCAACTGCTCTCCCAAGGATTTCGAGACGATGATGCAGCTCACCTATCTCACCTTCACCGCTCCCCGGCGCGACGACGAAGCCTTCTCCTCCTATAAGAACCGTCGCATCGCTTACCTGCGCAACCAAGAGATGGACCCAAGCACCGCGCTAAGCGACTCCATTATCGCTGCCGTCTACATGAACCATCCGCGCGCGCTGCGAGTCAAGGCCGACGAGTTGGAGCGGTTGGATTACGACAACATCCTCTCCATGTACCGGCAGCTGTATGAAGACGCCTCGGGTTTCACCTTCATCTTCGTGGGCAATATCGACGTGGAGTCCATGAAGCCCCTTATAGCCGCTTATTTGGGCGCGCTTCCTTCCACCCGCAGCGGAATGACCTTCCGCGACAACAACCTGCGCAAGCGCGCGGGCGACTACCAGAACATCTTTTACAAAGAACAAGAGACGCCCAAGGCTTCCAATCTTGTCTATTATTATGCCGACACGCCCTATACCCTGAAGAACACGTTGCTTTCCAACATCCTTTCCCAGATACTCACGATAGTCTATACCGAGAAGGTGCGTGAAGACGAGGGCGGCACTTACGGCGTGGGCTGCTACCCCATGTCCGCCAAGTACCCCTTGGAGCAGTCCAGCCTCCAAATCTTCTTCGAGACGGCACCCGAAAAACGTGACAAGCTCATGGAGATTGTCTATGCCGAGTTGCAGCACTTGGTGGAAGCCGGGCCGCGGGAGGAAGACTTGAACAAAGTGAAGGAGTTCATGCTCAAGTCGCATGCCGAATCGTTGAAAGAGAACAGTTACTGGCTGAACTGCATCGACGAGTACTGCTACACCGGCATGGACAAGTTGGACGGATTTGAAGCATTGGTAAACGGCATTACGGGTGAGGAGATACGTCAGTTTACCGCAACGTTGCTCGCGGCGGGCAACCACATCGAGCTTTCCATGGTCAGTGCCGACAAGGAATGACGTAATCTACAGAAATGAGGGTGTGTCAAAACGTGAATAACATCGAGAAAAAGGCACTTTGGAGGCCGTAGGCCGACCAAGCCTCCCCTATTAGGGGAGGTTTGGAGGGGTGGTCAAGCAATGTCCCCGAAGGGGATGTGTCTTTTGACACAGCCCCTTATTATGCTTAAGCCACCGCTATATCCACTCCAAACAAGCGGCGTTCCCTTGCCCGCGACACCGTTTTGTCATTATTTATTCAAGTTCTCTCCAACCCCTTCCCAAAGGGGTTAAAACGGGCGTTTTTATCAAAATGAAAGCGTATTTAGATATATGCCGTTATATTGTCATCTCATCGCGTCATTTGCATGGCATACTATCAAATCACCGCACCCCGCGGAACTGCGGAATACATTCGACAGGTCGAGTCGAATGTATTCGATACCTTGAGTCGAATGTTGTCTGACACTTTGCTCATCACATTCGATGCACCCTAAGGAATACATTCGACAGGGTGCAACGAATGTATTCCTTAGGCCGCAAGAAATGCATACTGTAAAAATACCCGAGCGTGTCTAAAAAACGGGCAAGACAGCCTGCGACGCGGTGCAAGGAATACACTCTTGCCGCCATTAGGGAAGCGGCCGCTACCGGTGGCGCTTGCCGCGCTTCTGCGCCATGGAGCCGGTTGTTACACTTGACCGACAGCGGCCGCTCTGCGTGAAATACCCTGCGGGGTTACTTGAAGAGCAGCGGCGCGAACGCACTCAGGTGGATGCGCCAGTTTCTCCACGTATGTCCGCCTTCGGTCTCCATATAGGTATAAGGATAGCCCTTTTCATCGAGCATTTGGCAGTAATCCTTGTTTTCCCGGTAACGCTTGTCGGTCTTGCCGATGGCTATCCAGTAGCATGCGGGACGCTTTTCAAACTGTATGGCCAACTTCTCTTCCACTTGTTCATAAATGGGAGAATCTACCTTGGGCGAGGGCGGTATGCCGGGCGAGAAGATGCCCGCGTAATCGAACAAGTCGGGGTATTCACGGGAGATGTTCTTCGTATGCAAGCCACCCATGGACAATCCCGCAAGGGCGCGGTGGCGCTTGTCGGCCAAAGTGCGGTAATGGGTGTCGATGAAGTTTACCACATCGGGGAAGGACATCTCGAAGGAACCGTCGCGCATGCCCGGTTGGTCCGACGTGGGGATGATGAACCCTGCCGACGATTCTCCCGGCGCCGCTTCCACGACGGTGTTGCCGTTGGTCATCACCACAATCATGGGCTCGGCCTTGCCTTGGGCGATGAGGTTGTCCATAATCTGGGTGGCGCGGCCCAAGGTAATCCACGCCTCTTCGTCGCCGCCCGTGCCGTGCAACAAGTAAAACACGGGGTAGCGCCCGCCGCCTTCTTCATAGCCGGCGGGGGTGTACACGGTGAGGCGCCGCCGCATGCCCAGCGCTGGGCTGTCGTACCAAAGGCGCGATACCGTGCCGTGGGGAACGTCGTTCACCCGGTAGAGGTCGGCGCGCCCGCCGCCTATGATGAACACGCTGGCCACCACTGCCACGTCGCGTATCGTGTGCACGTTCCGGGGGTCGGTAATTCTCGCGCCGTCTATCAGGAAGTAGTAGCTGTACAGTTCAGGCTCCAAAGGACGGGGCGTGGTGTATTCCCACACGCCCTCGGCGTTCTTCACCATGTCCACCACGCCGGCTTGTTCTTCCAAGCCGTAGGAGGTTTGCACTTGCCTTGCGGGCAGGCAGTCGCCGGTAAGTTGAACGCATGTGGCTTGGGGTGCCCACAGACGGAACGTGACGCGGTTGTCGTTGTGGATTTCGGGAGAGACTACTTGGAGTCTTTCCTCCGACGCCTGCCGCGCGAAGGCGGTAATGCCGGCCAGCAGGAGGATTGTCAATAAAGCTATTCTTTTCATAGTTCTATATCATTAAACGGTTTTCGGTCTTGGGGCGCGCAATGGACGCGCGGTTGCAAAAAGGTTTAACTTTGCGGCAAAGATAGCCGTTTTTATTGTTACTTTTGCAAAGAATCTAATAAAAGAGGTTATGACACATCGGCTGAATACGAACAAACAGTTTATGGTTGGCAACGGCATACTGGCTTTTGCCGTGATTGCCGTGGTGGTTATCTTTGTCTACATGAGCATGCGCGCACAGCAACAAAAGAAGGCGGAACGGAATTTCCAAGAGGTGTATACCGTTACGTTGGAGCGGGGATTCGCCGGCGACTCCACTTCGCTCTTCATCAACGACAGCTTGTTGGTGGACCGCACCATGGGCAAAGAGCCTTTCACCATCGAGGTGAAGCGTTTTGCCGAACACAGCGCCTTGTTGATTGTAGACAACGCTACCGAGGCGTTGGCCTTGTTCGAGCTGAGTGAGAACGGGGGCAGTTACCGCTTCGAAAAAGAGGACGGCGAGGTGAAGTTGCTTTCACAGAAGTGAGCCGTCGTATAGAATTGAAGTGAGAGAGTGTCTCTTCAACGAGAGGCCGTCTTTACGGACGCCGTGCATCGCTTCTTCAGGATGCGGGGACGCCGGTACCAAGTGCCGCGTCCTTTGGTTGTATTTACCTGAAGGCGGCCTTGTATCCTTTCAACTCCTTGCGCAGGGCGTCGGCCTTGCCGCCGGTGTGCTCGTCGAGCAGCGCGTGGAAGGCGGCGCCGTGGTTCATTTGGCGTGTGTGGCACAGCTCGTGCAGCAATACGTAGTCTATCAAGTGGGGCGGCAGCAAGAGCAGGTAGAAGGAGAGGTTGATGTTGCCTTGTGCCGAGCAGCTGCCCCAACGCCCGCGGCTGGAGTTGGTGCGCACGCTTTTATAGGGTAGTTGGTGCTGCAAGGAGAGCGCCTGCAGGCGGGGCGGGAGGATGGTCTTGGCATAGTGGCGCAACGCTTCTTCTATTACCTTCTGGAGCCATGCCTGCAGCCGCTCGTCGTTGAAGTCGGTATGGGGCGGGCATACAATCTCCATGCCGCCGGGTATGGCATGGGGAAGGAAACGGTCGCCCTTGCCCGTGACAAGGCGCAACTTGAAGCAGGGGGCGTCGATGCGGAACGCAAGGTCGATGGGCTGCCGCCGGTGTTTGTCGTGGGCGGCTTGCAGACGCGGACGCAACCGCTCTACGGCACGTCTTACTTCCAATAGGTCGGTGCCGGGTGGAACGGTTACATGGATGGCGTCGGCCGTTACACGGAATGTGAGCCGCCGCGCCCTCACGTTTACCCGCACCAACAGGCGGCCTAACGTTTCGTCTTCCAGAATCTCTTTGACTGGCATCGGTCTTTATTGAGCGTGTTATCGGTTCTCGTGGAAGGATTCCGCCGTGGCATGGCACCTTTGGCGGTGGTGCAGGCGCCCTGACGGGCAATTGTGCAGGTGGGGTGAGCCGGGCGTTACTCCTTGCTCTCCACTTCTATCTGTAAACCTTGCAAGCTGTCGATGAGTTCTTGCCCGCAGGCGGTGGAGACCTCTCCCGACAGGGCGACCGATGGGGCGGAAATCTGTCCGCCTATGGTGTCGGCGGCGGCCGCAATCTCTTCTGCCCGGTTGGAGAAGAAGGGGCGTTGTATCAAGCTGCCCACTACAATGACGGCGGCTACTATGGCGGCGGCCTTCAGTAAGGGAACCAAACGGAGTGTCAACTTGACGGGTTTGGCTTTGACTTTGACTGTGGCTTTGCCCCCGTCGGCTATACGGGCGAGTACGCGCGCGTCGAAAGCTTCGTCCATTCCGCTCTCTTCACCCATGAGTTGTTGGTACACGAACAACGCCTTGTAGCGCAACAGGTGCGGCGGCACATCGGGTCCGTTGAAGAACGCCCTGAGTTGCCGCTCCTCTTCCAAGGTGGTTCCGCATTGCCAGTAACGGTCCAATAGTTGTTCGATATGCTTAAAGTCCATAATCCTCAATCTCTATAAACTGTTGTTTTACCTTTTGGCGCGCCCGGAAGAGGTTCACTTTCACCTGCTCCTCGGTAATGCCTAAAAGTGTCGCTATCTCTTTGTAACTCTTTCCTTCAATGTCCCTGAGCCGCATCGTCTGCCGTTGCTTCTGCGGGAGCTTGCCTATCAGCCGGTGGAGCAACGCCAACCGCTCCTTGGTGACCAACGTTTCGTGCGGGTCCGACGCGGTGGAGGGCCGGTCCATGCCTTCTTCCAATTCCAACGTGCGGGAACCGCGCTTTTGGGTGCGGTCTATGGCCAAGTTCTTGGTCACCGTCAGGCAGAAGGCCTCCACGGAATCCAACTTTGTCCACTCACTGCGTTTGTCCCATACCTTAATCAGCGTGTCCTGTACAATATCTTCCGCTTCGGCTTTGTCGAAGGTAATCCGCAAGGCCATTCGATAGAGTTTCTCTTTCAACGGAAGGATGTCGTCATGAAAGCTGATTTCCTGCATCGCTGTATTTAAATGACGGTCTAAAGAGCCGAAAAGTTACAGTTTATACAAAGTTTTTTTTAAAAGCCGCGGAGCGCGTCCGCCCCCTTGCGGCAAGTTCAGATGATACGGGTACCTGCCCCTGTCTTGTGTATGGCCGAGGCCTCGGTGATGATGACTTGGGCCACGCCCGCATGCAACGCCTCGAAAGCATTCTCCAATTTGGGTATCATGCCGCCTTGGATAACTCCTTGGGCCACGTAGCGTCTAAAGGCCGCTTCGGTGATTTCGGGAATGACGCTGGCATCGTCGGCTTCATCGCCAAGCACGCCCGGCTTCTCGAAGCAATAGACCAACGTGACGTTGAAACGGCCGGCTAACGCTTTGGCTGTCTCGCCGGCGATGGTGTCGGCATTGGTGTTGAGCAGGTGCCCTAAGCCGTCGTGTGTGAGCGGAGCCATGACCGGGACAACGCCTTGAAGGATGAGGTGCCCCAAGAAGGTGGCGTCCACCCGCTCGACGTCGCCCACGAATCCGTAGTCCACCGTCTTTACCGGACGCTTCACCGAGCGGATGACGTCCATGTCGGCCCCGGTAAGCCCCAAGGCGTTGATGCCGAGGGCTTGCAGGCGGGCCACGATGTGCTTGTTCACCAACCCGGCGTAGACCATGGTGACCACCTTCAATGTGTCGGCGTCGGTGATGCGGCGCCCTTCCACCATGCGGCTCTCAATGCCCAAGCGAGCGGCCAATCGCGTGGCTGAACGCCCGCCGCCGTGTACCAACACCTTGTAGCCCTCTATGGCCGCGAAGTGCTGCAACAACCGGCCAAGCGTGTCTTCTTCTTCCACGATCTTGCCGCCTACTTTGACGAGCGTCAGTTTTTCCACCTTATATAATATAAATAGGTATGATTACTCCAAATAGGTATAGCCGTAGAGCCCCGAACGGTAGTTGGCCAAGAACTCTTTGCCCTCTTCCAAGGTGATGCGTCCCTCTTTGACAGATTGTGTTACCCACGTTTCCAACGTGCGCACCAACTTCTTGGGGCTGTATTGCACGAAGTCCAACACTTCGGCCACGGTGTCTCCGTCGATCAACTGGTCAATGGTGTAGCCTTTGGAGTTCACCGAGATGTGCACCACGTTGGTAGCGCCGAACAGGTTGTGCTTGTCGCCCAATATCTCCTGATAGGCTCCTACAAGGAAGGCGGCCAAATAGTAGGGTTCCTTGTCGCGCAGGGCGTGCAACGGCAGGGTGGAGGAGTAGGTGCGGGAGCTTACGAAATTGGATATCTTGCCGTCGGAATCGCAGGTGATGTCCTGCAGCGTGGCTTCCCGGTCGGGCTTCTCGTCCAAGCGCTGTATGGGCATGATGGGGAACATCTGGTCGATGGCCCACGTGTCGGGCAGGGACTGGAACAGGGAGAAGTTGCAGAAGTATTTGTCGGCAAGCAATTTGCCGAGCTTGCGCAGCTCTTCGGGGCAGTGCTTCATGTTGCCGGCCATGGTGTTGACCTCACGGCAGATGCTCCAATAGAGCTTCTCGATTTGCGCCCGCGTGTTCAAGTCAACGATGCCGTGGCTGAAAAGGTCGAGCCCCTCTTCGCGTATCTGCTGGGCGTCGTGCCACGATTCCAAGATGCTGTGTTGTCCCAATTCGTCCCATATCTCGTAGAGCTCTTTTACCAACTCGTGCGCGTCTTCGGCCGGCTCCCAGTCGTCCTCCATTTGGGGCAGCGAGGCCGTCTCGAGCACTTCGAAGATGAGTATGGAGTGGTGGGCGGTGAGGCTGCGTCCCGTTTCGGTGATGATGTTCGGGTGGGGAAGCTCGTGCTTGTCGGCGGCGTCGACGAAGGTGGACACCACATCGTTCACATACTCTTGGATGGAGTAGTTCACGGAGCTTTCACTGTTGGAGGAGCGGGTGCCGTCGTAGTCCACGCCCATGCCGCCGCCCGTGTCGACGAACTCTATGTGGTAGCCCATCTTGTAGAGCTGCACAAAGAATTGGGAGGCTTCGCGCAGGGCCGTCTTGATGCGGCGTATCTTGGTTATCTGGCTGC
>JAJPYW010000186.1 GCA_021204715.1 Prevotellaceae bacterium | reverse complement strand
GCAGGAGAAGGCCAAGGAAGTGCTGGCGCAGGCCAAGAACGACAACTGGGAGGACCTGCTGAAAGAGGGCAAGCTCGGCATCCTCGCCGCCGTCCGCAACCTCAGAAATATCCTCGAAGGAGACAGTCAAAGTGTCATCGATCTTGTCTGCGCCCTCGTGCAGGACGGCGGGAAGATACGCGACGGCAAGGTAATGCCCTACCAGTTAGAGCTCGCCATGACCGCCGTGCAGGAGTGCGGAAAAGGAACCAAAACCACCGGACGGCAGGTCCTCGACGCGCTCGAAAAAGGGATGGTCACGGCCCTGCCGAACCTCAAGACACTGCTCACGGGCAGAACCCTCGTGTTCGTCGACTGCTCCGGCAGCATGACATCCAAAGCCTACTCTCCCACCGGACGGCTCAGCGCATCCTGCCTCGACAAGGCCGCCGTCATCGCGGCAATGCTCGCCAAAGGCGCCAACGCGGATATTATCCTCTTCGGCTCGAACGCCTTCCGCATGGAATACAATCCGAACGACAGCCTTGGCACCATCGCCGCAGCCATACGGAAGAACGACCTCGGATGCACCTACATGGCCATGGCCTTCGACCTCATCACGGAAGAGAAGTCCAAGTACGACAGAATCTTCATCCTTTCAGACAACGAGGCCAACACAGGCAACGCGCGCAACTCCTACAAGGAGTACGTCGCCCGCGTCTGCAGCCCGTACATCTACTGCGTCGACCTCTCGGCCTACGGCTCACGCCCGCTGAAGAACGACGGCAAGGTAAACTACTACTACGGTTACGGCTACTCGATGCTCGACGACGTGGCGCGCCTCGAGTTCAAGCCGGAAGCCCACATAGACAAGGTGCGCAAAATCAAAATCTAACTTCTGCTTGTATATACGTAAGCCGGCGGCTGAATGACACGGCCGCCGGCTCGTTTGTCCGGCAGTTGACCATGTAATATAAATCCATTGAAAGAGGGAGAATCATTTTTCCTGCTTTCGCCAATGCGTAAGCAGGTTTTTATTTACTTGCATTACGAACAGCCCACCCCACTTCAGCCTGCACTTTATTGTACCCAATCTTGTTGTATAGACGGCACTTCAACCATCCCGATATCGCAGGCTTTTTTCAAAAGCCCGGGGATTTAGTTTTCAATTCCCGTTGCAAGCTCATTGCGCAACTTGACCATGCCATTGTAAACTTTTATGAGGTATCATCTCTGTGAAGATGAGGGTGTCATCTCTGTAGACACCTTCCGCTATATTTATCTCCCTTGGATGTTCTCTTGGTAAACCAAGTTTTCCTCCACGACGTCTTCGGCGTTCACCACGTTGCGCACGAACTTCGTCACTTCGCCCGCCGTAACGTTCCTGAGTTCTACCTGACGGATGGGCAGGCGCTCGTCGCCTTTCAAATCATAAATGGCTTCGGTGCGCTCGCACGACACGCTGTCCAAGTAGAGCCCGCGGATAAGGGTGACGCTGTCTTTGTAGGTGGGCACCAAGTCGCGCCATTGGTAAAGCACGTCGGTATCCACTTCGAGCAAACGTTGCATCTTGCCCGCCTGCACGTTCTTCATCCATATATTCTCGATGAAACCGCCGCGCCGGTGGTTGGTCTTGGCAAAGAAGAGGCGGAACACCGAGTCGGGCGCCGTGCAATGGTCCATATAGACGTTGCGCACGCCGGCCGACATCTCGCTGCCGATGCCAAGCAAGGTGTGCCCTTTCAAGACCTCGCAATCGCGCACCACGATATTCTCCGTGGGCACGTTGATGCGCCACGCGTCTTGGTTGCGGCCCGACTTGATTACCACCGCGTCGTCGCCTTGGTCAAACCGGCAATGCTCCACAAGGAAGTTGCGCGTCATCTCCAAATCGATGCCGTCGTTGTTGTGTCCGTGCGCCCGCACGTCTAAGTTGCGCGCGATGCCCCCGTCGCACAGATAAATATGAATGGTCCAGAAGGGGCTTTCACGAATCTTGAAGCCGTCCAACAACACGTTCTTGCAACGGTTGAATTGAATGAGATGCGGACGCAGGTGGTTCTCGCCCACGGCCATCTGCCGTTCCTCCACGGGCACGTCTTCCGACGCCATGGTGTACAACGCCTTCAACGCCTCCAAATGGGCTTCGGGACGGGCGAACCACACGCGCCACGTATCCATCCGGGGAGCCAGCGTGCCCGGCCCCGTAATGGCCACATCTTCACACCCGAAGGCATACACCAAGGGCGAATAATTGTAGCACTCCAAGCCTTCCCACGAGGTCATCACGGCGGGCAGGTAATCCTCCGGATTGTCCGTGAAGCGCAGCACGGCCCCTTCGGAGAGATAGAGGTTCACCCGGCTCATCAAATGGACGGAGCCTGTGAGCCACTCGCCGGCCGGCACCACCACCCGTCCGCCACCGGCCTGGTTGCAAGCTGATATGGCCTTGGCGATGGCTTCCGTATTCACCACCACGCCACCTTCCACGGCACCGTAATCGGCGATGGAGAAATCGCGCGCGGGAAACACATACTCCTTAATCGGTTCCATGGGGAAGGGAGCCGTCACTTCCACCGTCTTGTAGGTAGGTGCCGGTGCCGAGCACGAAACGGCACCCAAGAGCAAGGCCGCTACCGCCGCCATTTTCAATCCAATTGTTTTCATTGTATCCTCCTGTTTTTATAATGTTACTCTTTTCAAGGCATGGGCTGCAAGCCCTCCCACTTCACGTCCCAATTGCCGTCCTTGGGAAAGCCCGGATTGGGCACGGTGCATCCGTCCCATCCGGCACACATCATCGCCACAGCCGCAAGCAAGCCGCCGTTGCCCGGCAAGTACACGCGCAGGCGGCCGTCTTGGTAGTTGTGTCCGTCGGGCAGATAAGTGTTCGTGCGCTTGTCCATGAGCAACGCCTCCACCGCTGTTTCGGGCTCGCCCAAGCGGGCGGCGTTCATCGCCGTCAGGGGGTAATCCCAACCCCACGTCTCGTCCCAGTTCCAACAGGACATCACCCGGTGCAACGTGCGGCGCATGCACGCCTCGTCCACCAAGCGGTTAGAAGGAAGAAAGCCAAGCGCGCCCAATACCGCCGGGTGGTCGGACGTGTAGCGCAGGTTATCGTAGGTGTCCGCAGCCGACCGGGCAGCCAAATAGAGACTGTCTTCACCGGCGGCCAAAGGCGAGAGTTTTTCCAATATATCGTCCCAACGCGTGTCGCGGGGCTTGCCCTGACGCTGCAACCACCGCTGGGCCGTCTGCAAGGCGAAATACCAATAAGCCAACTCGAAAGGCGGATTGACCGTCTCGGCGGCCGGCAAGGTCTCTTGCGCCGGGATGCAGCCTTTGAGCACATAGCGGCCTTCCGCGGCCTGATAGGTGGCGAAAGAGGCCATGAACGCGGCCGTTTCCTGCACCAAGGGCGCATACTTGCGCAACGTTTCTTCCGAAGGATGGTTCCGGTAGGCCAATTCAGCCAAATAGATGTAATGCGGTTGCTGCCAGATAAGGAAAGAGCCCACATCCGACGGGGCTTCCACGGCATCGGGACTGGTCATCTTCATCCACCGCAACCCCTCGAACCCTTGCCGCCGGGCTATCTCCCGGGCCATGGGCGCCGCCTTCTCATACCACGGCAAGGCGCGCTCCATCAACTCCGGGCGTCCCCACAGGGCAAAATGGGCTTCGTGCCACCAAACCATCTCCAAATGGAACTTGCCAAACCACGAGTTGTACGTCAATCCCGTCTCTTGGGGCGGCTCGCTGCCCGCACACTGTATCGCCGTCAAGTATTGCGACAAGACCACCCGCCGCTCAAGCTCCCTTGCCCTCGTGTCCTTGCAAGCCGAGAAATCCACCACGCCGCCGTTTTGCCAATAGGCGCGCCAATGGCTCCCGGCCGCTTGCCGCGCGGCTTCAAAGCCGGGCAGGGAAGATTGCGGCACGGACGGAGAGAAGAGGCAACTGAATGCCAACTCATGCCCCAAGCCCTGCAATACATAATAGTTCTTGGCTTTCTCGCACAAGCGGGCGGGCGATTCCCAGCGGACGCGCGCGTAGTAGACCGTTTCGCCGACAGTGCGCTTTAGCAACGCCCCCGCGGAGTCTTGCTCCACCACCTGCGTGTCGTGCAAGTCGTCTTTGGTCCAGTCGCAAGCCTCGTCGGTATGCCCGCCCGTGGGATACGGAAAACGGAACTTGACGGAAGGCTTTCCGGCCCCGTCGGTACGCACGCGCGCCGAAATCATATCCATTTCGGGGTGACACACGGTCTCCACACTGTAGTGTGTGCCTTGGCGCACAAACTCCGATGTTATGAGCCCGGCATACATATCCAATGTCTGGCGTATGTCGGCGAGGCACTCGGGCGAAGCGTCGTCCCACTCCAAACCCACAATGCCCAAATGCAGGCGGTGCGGATTCACACGATACCACAGGGCGGCCTCTTGTGCCCTTTTGGAACCATGCGACTGGGCGGCGTAAAGCTCTTCGCGCCCCCGCCCGAAATCGTAAGCGGCCAACGCCTCTTCGGGGCGGTAGGCTTCCGGATTGTCGAACGAGTGCCAGCCCCAACCGCTCTGCGTGCCCAAGGGAACACCCCCGCGGTACCACTCGGGGAACGTCTGCAAGCCCGTGACATCCACTGTAAAAGCAAACCCGCCATTACCCACCGACAAAGATGCCAACGAATCGGCCGCCGTGACATGCGGATTGTTGCGCGCCACCAAAGCCTCGCGGTCAATCAATCCCCCGGTTCCCGGCGTGGCGCACGATGACAAGCATCCGGCCGCACACGCAGCCAAGCACCCGGCCAAGCAAGCCGTCCGACCATACGGCACGACAGCACCCCATTTCGACAGTACTCCCATCATGTAAGACAATTTACCGTTCTCCTTATCAGTAAGGCAATTTAGAGTTCACTTATCATTCAGGAGGATATATACAGAAATCCTTGTTTAACAAGAATTTCCTCTACACTCTCCGCACAAATTAAAGCAAAGATACATCATTCAAAACAAAATCCGCCCTTTAGGGACGCTGTATCTATAACCTTCAAAGCATAAAAATAATTACCGCTTGTTAAGCAGACATAAAACCAGCGTTTCGGCTCCATTCTCAAGTCATAGAAACAGGCGTTTTTATGAAAAAGTATCTTACATAGACTCGGTGTCCATTGGGAAGGAAGCACCGATTTCATCGGAGATTTGGCCTACATGGTACATTGTAAATGTTGTGACAGGCTTGTGAACTTGAAAGAGATAGACACTATGAACTAACGGACGTTTTTAGATCATGGTGGAGCGCACGCAGGAGGAGATGACGCAGTTACTGCCCGAACCCGTTGCCAAGGCGTTGCCTGCCGTAGCGGTGCGGAAACAGAGGCTACGGAAACAGAGGCTACGGAAACGAATGACGCGGAAACGAATGGCGCGGAAACGAATGGCGCGGAAACGGACGAAACGGAAGAGTTTGATGAAAACGCCGGTAATGACACCGACCGTGACACCGAGCTTCCCGAAGAGCCTG
>JAJPYW010000018.1 GCA_021204715.1 Prevotellaceae bacterium | reverse complement strand
GCTCGAAGTCCATGACGCCCACTTCACTGGCCACCACCATGGTGTCGTTCTTGGTAATGAGGTAGCGGGCGGGGCGCAAGCCGTTGCGGTCGAGCATGCCGCCGGCATAACGGCCGTCGCTGAAGAGCAGCGCCGCAGGGCCGTCCCACGGCTCCATGAGGATGGAGTGGTATTCGTAGAACGATTTCAAGTCTTCGCTGATAGGATTCTTGGCGTTGAACGATTCGGGAATGAGCATGGCCATGGCGTGGGGCAGGCTCAAGCCCGACATGACAAGGAACTCCAACACGTTGTCCAACGAGGCAGAATCGCTCATGCCGGGCTGCACGATGGGACGCAACTCTTTGATGTCGCCCAACGTGGGGGTGGACAGGACGGTCTCGCGCGCTTCCATCCAGCCGCGGTTGCCGCGTATGGTGTTGATTTCACCATTGTGGGCCAACAAACGGAAGGGTTGCGCCAATCCCCAAGTGGGGAAGGTGTTGGTGCTGAAACGGGAGTGCACCAAGGCCAATCCGCTGGTGAAGTAGTTGTTTGTCAAGTCGGGGAAGTAGCTGCGCAGTTGCAGCGACGATAACATTCCTTTATATACGATGTTCTTGGTGGAAAGGGATACGATGTAGAAGTCGCTCCGCGAGGGAATGTCCGACTTGCGTATTTTGTTCTCTATCCTTTTGCGGATGATGTACAGGCGGCGGTCGGCCGTTTCGCTGTCGGTGAATCCGGTGATGAAGATCTGCTTGATGTCGGGCTCGCTGGCACGCGCCTGCTCGCCCAAAATATCAGGACAGGTGGGCACGTTGCGCAGGTGCATGAGCGTGAGTCCCTCCTTTTCAATCTCCTCGATGATGACGCGCAAGATGGAGGCTTGCTCCTTGGCGCCTTTGGGCAGGAAGAGCAGCCCGGTGCCATACCGTCCCTTCTCGGGAACGGGGATGCCTTGCAGAAGGATGAATTCATGCGGTATCTGCAACATGATGCCCGCGCCGTCGCCGGTCTTGTTGTCGGCGCCTTCGGCACCTCTGTGGCGCATGTTCTCCAATACTTTCAACGCCGATTCCACCAATTCATGCGACTTTTCCCCGTGGATGTTCACAATCATGCCCACACCGCAGGCGTCGTGTTCACCCGCTGCGTCGTACAGTCCCCACTGCTTGGGCATAAACCGCCCGCAGTTTGTTTCTTTCTCGTTGGCCGTAGTTTTAGTTTCGCTGTTAAAAAGTCCTTTTTCCATCGATTTATTGTTACTTTAATCTCTGTTAATAGCTATATATCGTGTCAAAATGCGCTGCAAAGTTAGTTATTATGTGTCATAATGATAAACATTTATAGCAGTTGTTGAGAATAAAATGTAAAGAATATATAGTGTTGTTATAATTTGCTTGCATAATTGGGATAAAAGTTGATGAATTGAAAGCATTAATTGTTTAAAACGTTTCAATCTATAAGTTTTATATCTTTTAAACAAAGATTCTTATCACGTCTTTAGTGCTCGTTCCTGACTTGCCGGCATCCCGAGAGTGGCGTCGCCGCCTTGTTATGCACAATGTCGCTAATAATTTCCCGATTTTGTTCTACTCTCATTTTTTCTCCCTATCTTTGCTGCACAAAACAAATATGGACAATCATGTGTGGAATCGTAGGCTATATCGGTACGAAAGAAGCCTATCCCATCCTAATCAAAGGGCTGAAGCGGTTGGAGTATCGTGGTTACGACAGTGCCGGTGTAGCATTGATAAATGACAACGGGCAACTGAGCGTTTACAAGACGAAAGGTAAAGTCTCTGATTTGGAAACTTTCGTTACCCGGAAGGATATTTCCGGTAATATCGGCATTGCCCACACCCGTTGGGCGACGCACGGAGAGCCTTGTTCGGTAAACGCCCACCCGCACTATTCCTCTTCCGAACGGTTGGCATTGATTCATAACGGCATTATCGAGAATTACGCCTTGCTGAAAGAGAAACTCCAAGCCAAAGGTTTCACGTTCCGCAGCAATACAGACACCGAAGTGCTGGTGCAGCTCATCGAGTATATCCAAGTGAACCACCGCACGAGCCTGCTCACAGCCGTGCAACTGGCTTTGCGCGAGGTGATAGGGGCGTATGCCATCGCGGTGATAGACCGTGAAGACCCCGACGTGATTATCGCCGCCCGCAAGAGCAGCCCCTTGGTGGTGGGCATCGGAGAGGGGGAGTTCTTTTTAGCTTCCGACGCCACGCCCATTGTGGAATACACCGACCGGGTGATCTATTTGGATGACGGGGAGATTGCCGTAATCCGCCGTGGCGGGGCGTTGCGCGTGGTGAACTTGAACAACGTGGAGTGTCCCCATGAAGTGCAGAGGGTGGCCATGGACTTGGGACAGCTCGAAAAGGGCGGATACCCGCACTTCATGCTCAAAGAGATATTCGACCAGCCCGCCTGCATCACCGACTGCATGCGCGGGCGCATCAACGTGGAAGGTACCAACGTGGTGCTTTCGGCCGTCATAGACTACAAAGAGCGCCTGCTTGCCGCGAACCGCTTCATTATTGTGGCGTGCGGCACCTCGTGGCATGCGGCGTTGATAGGAAAGCATTTGATTGAGACCTTCTGCCGTATTCCCGTGGAAGTGGAGTATGCCAGCGAGTTCCGCTATTGCAACCCCGTCATAGGGAGCAACGATGTGGTGATCGCCATCTCGCAGAGCGGGGAGACGGCCGACACGTTGGCGGCTGTGGAATTGGCCAAGACGAGAGGCGCCTTTATATATGGTATATGCAACGTAATCGGGTCGAGCATACCGCGTGCCACCCACACGGGTTCCTATATCCACGTGGGGCCCGAAATAGGTGTGGCCTCGACCAAAGCCTTTACGGGACAAGTAACGGTGCTCACCATGTTGGCGCTCACGTTGGCCCGCGAGAAGCATACCATCGACAAGGACCAATACCTGTCGATAGTGGGCGAGTTGCAGAAGATACCCGACAAGATGCGGGAAGTGCTGCAATTGAACGACCGCATCGCCCAGTTGGCCAAGATATTCACCTACGCCCACAACTTCATCTATTTGGGACGCGGATACTCCTATCCCGTTGCGTTGGAGGGGGCGTTGAAACTCAAAGAAATCTCCTACATCCATGCCGAAGGCTATCCGGCCGCCGAAATGAAGCACGGCCCCATTGCCTTGGTAGACACCGAGATGCCCGTGGTGGTCATCGCCACGCAAAACGGACTGTACGAGAAGGTAATGAGCAACATTCAGGAAATCAAGGCGCGCAAAGGCAAGGTCATCGCGCTTGTCACCCGTGGCGACACGGCGATCAGCCGCATTGCCGACACCTGTTTGGAACTGCCCGAAATGCCCGAGTGCCTCGAGCCGCTCATAGCCACCTTGCCGTTGCAGCTGTTGGCCTACCACATTGCCGTGTGCAAGGGCATGGATGTGGACCAACCCAGAAACTTGGCCAAATCGGTAACGGTGGAGTAGGAGGCCTTGAAGCCGTTCGGGAAGCGGCGCCGGTGCGGCGAGGGCGTAAAGACGTAAGGGTTTATGGATATAAGACAGAGATATGATAAGAGCACGAGCTAAGGAATATAATATAACTGTAGAAGCATTATTAACCGATAAATGAAGAAAAAGAGGAGTGTGAAAACGCTCCTTACAAGATAAAGAAATGGAAACATTGAAACATGAATGTGGCGTTGCCCTGATACGCTTGCTCAAGCCGTTGGAATATTACCAAGAACGGTACGGCACTTGGATGTACGGTTTGAACAAACTCTACCTGCTGATGGAGAAGCAACACAACCGTGGACAAGAAGGGGCCGGCATGGCATGCGTGAAGCTGGAAGCGCTTCCCGGCGAGGAGTACATGTTCCGCGAGCGCGCCTTGGGTTCAGGTGCCATTACCGAGATATTCGGAAAGGTGCAGGCGTCGTTCAAGGGGCTCACCGAAGGGCAGTTGCACGACGTGGACTATGCCAAGCGCAACTTTCCCTTTGCCGGCGAAGTGTACATGGGGCACCTGCGTTACTCCACCACGGGCATGTCGGGGCTTACCTACGTCCATCCTTTCCTGCGCCGCAACAACTGGCGCACCAACAACTTGGCGCTTTGCGGCAACTTCAACTTGACGAATGTAGACGAAATATTCAACAGCATCACGGCCATAGGGCAGCATCCGCGCCAGTATGCCGACGGTTTCATTCTCTTGGAGCAAGTGGGGCACCGCCTCGACCGCGAGGTGGAGCGGCTCTACAACAAGGCCGTGGCCGAAGGGCTCAAAGGCACGGGGATTACCCGTTACATAGAAGAACACGTCAACTTGGCCAACGTGCTTCGCACCACGAGCAAGGATTGGGACGGCGGTTACGTGGTGTGCGGGCTTACCGGCAGCGGCGAGACCTTCTCCATACGCGACCCGTGGGGCATACGGCCCGCCTTTTGGTACCGCGACGAAGAAGTGGCGGTAGTGGCCAGCGAGCGTCCGGTAATACAGACAGCCTTCAACGTCCCGGCCGAAGCGGTCAATGAACTCATGCCGGGCGAAGCCCTGCTCATCAACAACGCGGGCAAGCTGCAGACGGTGCAAATCAACGCGCCCCGCGGGGTAAAGCCCTGTTCGTTCGAGCGCATCTACTTCAGCCGCGGCAGCGACATAGATATATATAAGGAAAGGAAGCTCTTGGGCGAGAAGTTGGTGCCCCGCATCCTGAGTGCGGTGAACAACGATATAGACCACACGGTCTTCTCGTTCATTCCCAACACCGCCGAAGTAGCCTTCTACGGCATGCTGCAAGGATTGGACAAATACCTGAACAGCGAGAAGTCGCGGCAAATCACCGCCCTCGGCCCCAACCCCGACCACGAAGCCTTGAAGCGCATCCTTTCGCGGCGCATACGCAGCGAGAAGGTGGCCATTAAAGACATCAAGCTGCGCACGTTCATCACCGAAGGCAACAGCCGCAACGACTTGGCGGCGCATGTGTACGACATCACTTACGGCAGCTTGGTGCCCGGGCAAGACAACCTCGTCATCATAGACGACAGCATTGTGCGCGGCACCACCTTGAAGCAAAGCATCATCGGCATCTTGGACCGTTTGGGCCCCAAGAAGATTGTCATCGTCTCCTCCTCCCCGCAGGTGCGTTACCCCGACTATTATGGCATCGACATGTCGCGCATGAGCGAGTTCATCGCTTTCAAGGCAGCCATCGAGTTGCTCAAGGACCACGACCGGCGCGACATCATCGCCGCCGCCTACCGCAAGGCCAAGGCACAAGCCGAGCTTCCCAAAGAACGTATGGTGAACTGCGTGCGCGAGATATACGCCCCCTTCAGCGACGAGGAGATATCCGCCAAGATGGTGGAACTGCTCACGCCGGCCGGCACAAAGGCCAAAGTACAGATAGTCTACCAACCGCTCGAAGGGTTGCACGAAGCGTGCCCCAACCATCCGGGCGACTGGTATTTCAGCGGCGACTACCCCACACCCGGCGGGTTGAAGATGCTCAACGAGGCCTTCATAAACTACATCGAGCAAG
>JAJPYW010000266.1 GCA_021204715.1 Prevotellaceae bacterium | reverse complement strand
TTGAATCTTTATGCAAAGATATAACAATGAAATAACATATAATCGAAGCGCTTCCGTAACTATAGAAAACGCTTTTCCAAATCCTATCATCTTCATTCTTTCCGCCGTTTCTTTGCTTTTCCGACCAACTATCATTAACTTTGCATTAAGATTGTCAGACGTAGGAACAAGGTCCGGTCGCTTCCCTTTGGAAGTCTCGGTTAAGGGCCACTCAGAACCGAGTGACAATCTTATATATTATGAGACAATTAGATGATAATAAACTGAAAAGGTTGCTGACTGCTGACGAATTGCTCTGTGGCAAATATGGCCGGCCGGGAACGGAAAGACGCAAGCAGTTTGACAGCGAGGCGAGGGCGTACTATTGCGGCATCATCTTGCGTGACCGCCGAAGGGAACTGAGGGGCAATCTTTCTTGAAGATGCAGAGCGGTTGTTCTGCATCTTTTATTGTTATATAGGTGCCTTTCTTTCCACTTACACGCTTCCAAAGCCAAGCCATGCACGCTTATAACCATCGGACACAAGGATTCCGAAATGACACAATAAGCGTATCACGGGAAAAGAAATTCTGTCTGATAGACAAAGGACAAAACAGCACTATTATTTTGATTTGACAAAAAAATGGCTTATCTTTGGGCGTCATATCGATGGTATATATGGGATTATATCATGATAAAATGACATTTTGAACGATATAAGGATATACAGTATGAGATTGGATAAATCGGTGTTCGAATGTAAGCAGGAGTGGAAGGCGAAAGGTTATTCCCTGCCGGAGTTTGATGTAAACGAAATGTTGGCGCGCACGGCCGCGGCGCCTTGCTGGATTCATTTCGGAGCGGGCAACATATTCCGCGCTTTCCATGCCAACTTGGTGCAGGAGATGCTCAACAGCGGCGCCACCGACCGCGGCATCATCGTGGCCGAAGGCTATGATTACGAGATTATAGAGAAGATGTACCGCCCGCACGACAACATCGGCGTGCTTGTGACGCTCAAAGCCGCCGGCAGTATGGACAAGTGCGTGGTGGGTTCCATTGCCGAGGCGCTTACGGCCGATACTGCAAACACGCACGACTGGGAACGGCTCAAAGAGATATTCAGAAGCGCCTCGTTGCAGATGGCCACCTTCACCATTACCGAGAAGGGCTACCTGCTGCGTTCGGCCGACGGCAGGGCCTTGCCGGGTGTGGAAGAGGACTTGACAGCAGGGCCTGCCTGCCCCAAGAGCTACATAGGCAAAGTGGCGGCGTTGCTGCATGAAAGGTATGCCGAAGGCGGCGCGGCGCCCGTTGCCATGGTGAGCACGGACAACTGCTCGCACAACGGCGACAAGCTGTATAACGCCATTAACGCCTTTGCCAAGGCGTGGGAAAAAAGCGGCGTGTGCAAGGCGGGCTTCGCGGCCTACGTGAACGACGCCGGCAAGGTGTCCTTCCCTTGGACAATGATCGACAAGATTACACCCCGCCCCGACAGCAACGTGGAGAAGATACTCCTTGCCGACGGCATAGAGCAGTTGGAGCCGGTCATCACCTCGAAGAAGACGTATGTGGCACCCTTCGTAAATGCCGAGGAGTGCCAATATTTGGTGATAGAAGACCGCTTCCCCAACGGCCGCCCGGCATTGGAGAAGGTGGGTGTCTACTTCACCGACCGCGCCACCGTGGACAAGGTGGAGAAGATGAAAGTGTGCACCTGCTTGAACCCGCTGCACACGTGCTTGGCGCTGTTCGGCTGTCTGCTTGGCTACCACTTGATTGCCGACGAGATGAAGGACGCCGACCTGCACCGCTTGGTGGAGACATTGGGCTACACCGAGGGACTGCCCGTAGTGGTGAATCCCGGTATATTGTCGCCCCGGGGGTTCATAGACGAGGTGGTGAACATACGCATCCCCAACCCCTTCATGCCCGACACGCCGCAACGCATCGCCTGCGACACTTCCCAGAAGCTCTCCATCCGCTTCGGCGAAACCATCAAGGCTTACACGAAGCGCGAAGGCTTGGACGTGGGCTCGCTTAAAGTAATTCCGCTGATATTCGCCGGCTGGCTGCGCTACTTGATGGCGGTGGACGACGGGGGAAGCCGCTTCGAGCTGAGTCCCGATCCATTGCTAAGCGACGTGTGCCGTTATGTGGAGGGCATCGGGCTTGGAACGACCGACGCCGGCGCCGTGGAGAAGGCGGTAGGCCCGCTGTTGCGCCGGGCGGAGATATTCGGCGTGGATTTGTATGAGACGGGCTTGGCAGGCAAGGTAATCGCCTGCTTCATGGCGCTCATCGCGGGCAAGGGCGCGGTAAGGCAAACGATTGGACTATATAAATAAGGTATATACACAAGCAATACATAAACAGCAGTACTTAAACTCAAAAAGCTACAATGGATAGAAAAACCAATTACCGGTGGGTGATATGCGGCATGCTGTTCTTCGCGGTGGTGGTGAACTACATGGACCGGCAAGTACTCTCGTTGACGTGGAAGGATTTCATCGCCACGGAGTTCCACTGGAGCGACAGTGATTATGGTACCATTACGGGACTCTTCTCGTTGGTGTATGCCGTGGGCATGCTCTTTGCAGGGCGTTTCATTGATTACTTGGGCACGAAGCGGGGCTACGTCACGGCCATCGCCGTGTGGAGCACGGGTGCCTGCCTGCACGCTTTCTGCGGCATATTGACGTGCGGCATCGTGAGCGGCGACTGGGTGTTCTCGTTCCTCGGCGCAAGGCGGCACCTGCTCGCCTTGCAAGGCACGGCCGACTTTACCTTGATGATTACCACCATCAGCGTGTGGATGTTCATCGTGGCGCGGGCGGTGCTCTCCATAGGTGAATCGGGCAACTTCCCCTGTGCCATCAAAGCGGTGTCGGAATACTTTCCCAAGAAGGACCGCGGCTTCGCCACGGGCATCTTCAACTCGGGCGCGCAGATAGGGGCGCTCATCGCTCCCTTCACCATTCCGCTCATCGCGCGGCGCTTCGGCTGGGAGACGGCGTTTCTTGTCATTGGCGCGTTGGGTTACATCTGGCTCTTCTGCTGGATTGCCGTCTACAGGCGTCCGTCGGAGAATCCCCGCATGAACGCGGCCGAGCTGGCTTACATTGAACAGGATGCCGAGGAAGAGGCGGAAAAGGAGGCGGCTGCCAAGGCTGCCGGCAACGCGGCTGCAGCCAAAGCGGGGGAAGCGCACATCTCGCCTTTCAAGGCCTTCACGTTCCGGCAGACGTGGGCGGTGGTCGTGGGGCGTTTCCTGCCCGACTCGGTGTGGTGGTTCCTGCTCTTCTGGGCGCCTGCCTTCATCAGCGAGGTCTACGGCTACTCGAGCGACACGCCGCAAGGCATGTTCGGCATCTTCATCATCTACCTTATATCCATGCTCTCTTTGGCGGGCAGCTACCTGCCCACGTGGTTCATCAACCACGGCAACGTGAATCCTTACCAAGGGCGCATGCGGGGCATGCTCATTTTCGCGCTCTTCCCGCTCTTGGGCTGCTTGGTGATGCCTGCGGGCAGTATCTCGATGTGGTTTCCCGTCATCATTATCGGCATTATGGCGGCGGCGCACCAAAGCTGGAGCGCCAACGTGTACAACGTGGTGAGCGACATGTTCCCCAAGACTGTGGTGGCTACGGTAACGGGCGCGGCAGGCTTGGCAAGCGGCTTGGGCTGCTTCATCTTCAACAAGGGAGCGGGCTTGCTCTTCGACTATACCGAAGCCATCAAGATGCAGTTCTTCGGCTTCGGCGGCAAGCAGGCGGGCTACATGATTGTGTTCCTCATCGCTTCGGTGGCCTACTTGCTGAGCTGGTGTGTTATGAAATTATTGGTTCCTAAATATAAGTTAGTTCAATTATAACATGTTCATTACAGAAGATTTCTTGTTAAGCAACGACACGGCGCGGCGCCTTTATCACGACCATGCCGAAAAGCTGCCCATCATCGACTACCATTGCCACTTGATGCCCTCGATGGTGGCGGCCGACTACCGCTTCCGCTCCATCACGGAGTTGTGGCTTGGCGGCGACCATTATAAATGGCGCGCGATGCGGGCCAACGGCGTGCCCGAGGAGTATATCACCGGCAAAGCCGACGATTGGAGCAAGTTCCAAAAGTGGGCCGAAACGGTTCCTTATACCTTGCGCAACCCGCTTTACCACTGGACGCACTTGGAGTTGAAGACGGCCTTCGGCATCGACGAGCTGCTTACGCCGGCCACGGCGCGCGCCATCTACGACCACTGCAACGACATGCTGCAACACGGCGGCTTGACCGCCCGCGCACTGATGCGCTTGTACCATGTGGAGACGGTGTGCACCACGGACGATCCGTGTGACACGTTGGAATACCACCGCCGTGTGAAAGCCGAGGGCTTCGAGATAAAGATGCTGCCCGCATGGCGTCCCGACAAGGCGATGGCCGTGAACGACACCGACGCCTACAACGCTTACATGAACCGCTTGGGCGAGACCGTGGGCAAAGATATAAAGCATTATGACGACCTGATAGACGCTTTGAAGACGCGGCACGACTTCTTTGCCCGGAACGGTTGCAGCGTGGCCGACCACGCCTTGGCCGAAGTGCCTTTCGCACCGTGTGGACGCGACGAGGCGGCCAAGCTGTGGCAACGGGTGCGCGAAGGCGAAACCTTGGACAAGGCCGGGACGGCACGCTTGCAGACGGCGCTCCTCTTGGAGTTCTGCCGCATGAACCACGAGAAGGGCTGGGTGCAGCAGTTCCACATAGGCGCGCTGCGCAACGTGAACACACGGGGCTTCCGCGCGCTGGGTCCCGACACGGGCTACGACACCATCGGCGACTGGAGTTGTGCCGAACACTTGGCCGGCCTTTTAGACGCGCTCGACGTGGACGACTGCCTTGCCAAGACCATCCTCTACAACCTCAACCCCACGGACAACACCGTGTTGGCGGCCATGATAGGCACTTACCAAGACGGACTGACGCCGGGCAAGATGCAATTGGGCTCGGGCTGGTGGTTCAACGACCAGCTCACGGGCATGCGGCAGCAAATGGAGGCGCTCTCCCTGCAGGGACTGTTGAGCCGCTTTGTGGGCATGCTCACCGACTCCCGCTCGTTCCTCTCCTACCCCCGCCACGAATACTTCCGCCGCCTGCTGTGCGACATCTTGGGAAACGACGTGGAACGGGGACTCATCCCACGGGAAGCCATGGAGCGTGTGGAAGGCATGGTGGAGGACATCAGCTACTACAACGCGAAGAACTATTTCGGGTTCTGAAAAGGCGGCCGCCGCGTTCAAGTTCCCAAAGGCTTGCCGCGGGGGTTGTCACATCAACTATTGAAGACTATCGATCTAATAACAATCTTATTAATTAACTAACAAACATCTACAAATTATGGCAAAGATCATCACTCTTGGAGAGATCATGCTGAGACTCTCTCCGCAAGGAACCGACCGTTTCATTCAGGCCGGTGCGTTCAACATCATTCCCGGTGGCGGTGAAGCCAATGTGGCTGTCAGTGCGGCCAACTATGGACATGAGGCTTACTTTGTAAGCAAGCTGCCTAAACACGAGATAGGTCAGATTGCCGTAAACGCCCTGCGCCGCTATGG
>JAJPYW010000178.1 GCA_021204715.1 Prevotellaceae bacterium | reverse complement strand
GAACGAGGGCGTGGAGGGCGGAGGCGAGACGTGGATGGACGCCTACATCTACATCAACTCTTGGAGGGTGGTGTTGCAGAACACCAGCTTGTAACGAAGGAAAGGGTGCGTTATGCGGAAAGGAACCATTCAACGAGCATACATCAAGGCAGCCATCTGCGGCTTGGTCTTGCTGCCGGCGTGCGCCTCGTGCATCGACGACACGTATGTGGACGCGCCCGCCGGCGAAGCCACCACGGTGAACGTGGGCTTGACGCTGCGTGCCGACAATGTGTCGGGCAATGCGGATGGCTATGTTCAAGGAAGCACCTACGAGAACTACATAGACCTTGACGGCGATACGCCCGACTACCGCATCTACTTCTTCACCAACAGTGCCTCCGGCGGCAACGACACCTACCTTGCCACCTTCAAGCCGCTTGAAATGGTGAACTACTACTACAGCGACTACACCGAGTACCGGCTGTATGGCGAGGTGAACATTCCCGATGTGATAGACATGGGCAGCTTCAAGATCATGGTGTTGGCCAACTGGGGAGCGGACAATTACAATGACGAGGACTTCACCACATCGACCACCATCGACAACGTGTGCACGGCAACCACCGCCACGTTCAATGCCTTTGTCGATGATGACGATGACGGTGATGGAAACGTCAACGCCGTTATGCCGTCGGCAGACAATCGCATCCCCTTCTACGGCATCCATGCCTACTCGGGCTATACCTTCGAGCCGGGAAAGGCGGTGACGCTGAGTGAGCCTGTCACCCTGCTGCGTGCCATGGCCAAGGTGGAGGTGACGCTCGAAACGGAAGATGTGACATTCAGCGACGTAACCATACAACATTACAACGCCACGGGCTATTGCGCGCCCGCCGGTGTCTACTCGGAAGCCTATTATGGCCAAGGCACGAGTTGGAGTACCGATTACCTTGCCGACGTGCACTTGGTGGGCGACGCCAACGACCATAATGAAGACGGCACGCCCATTGACCGCGGCATCTCTCTCTATGACGCAAACGGGGATGGACACACGTGGGTGGCCTACCTGCCCGAATACCGAAACACCGATGAAGACTACCCCGACGACTATGCTTATATAGAGGTGAGGGTGGACGGCGGCGATACCTACGAAATCTACTTCGCCGACTACACGCTTGGCGTGACGGACAACGACGATGTGGACAGCCGCTACGACATACAGCGCGACAACTTGTACAGCTTCAGCGTGAGGGTGTTGGACAACTACAGCCTCAGCGTCAGCGTCAAGGGTTGGACTTCCGGGTATGAGAACGACTACGAGTTCGGCACCGCGGATGAGCAAGACAATGGATAAGTGGATAACCAAGCTGACAATAAAGAACCTGATGATGAGAAAATATACTATAATACTCACGTTGACGGTCACGGCGGCACTCCTTGCTGTAACTGCAGGCTGTACCGACGAGATAGTGCCTGCGAGCGTCGTTACAAGCACGGCCTTCACGCCACGGGGCGAGATAGTGGATGCTTACCTTGACTTGAGCGTGGGCGGGCTCATGGTAACGGCGGGCACCAAAGCCCTCACGGAGGATGAGTTGAAGGAGAGCGACGGGGAAAGCACCGTGAACGACCTTTGGGTGTTCCAGTATGACGCCACTTTAAAAGACCTTGTCAAAGCCCCGCAATACGTGTCCGTTACAAGTCAAGACGAAGACCGTATCGAAGTGCCGGTGAAGCTATCCGACAACGACGGTAATCCCTCCATTATCTATGTGGTGACCAACACGGGCAGCAGCACGTGGGCGGAGTATGCCAACGCGGGCGCGAACTATGACGGTTTCATCACCATAGACAAGTTAGAAACCGCCGCCATTCCCACGCCCAAGCCGCAACGCTTGGAGTGGGACTACAGCGCGGAAACATACGTGCCGGTCGACGGAGACCTTTCCATCCCCATGTCGGGCCGCTCGAAAGAGGAGACCGTAACCGACGGCTCCACCATCGAGGTGCCCGTGTATCGCATGTTCGCCAAGCTGCGCATACGGGTGGACTTGTCGCAGTTTGACGAGTCGTATGAAAGCGCGTCGGTCTACAACGTCACCGTGGGCAACATACCCGAATACTGCACCGTGGGCACCCTCTATACCCAAGAGAGCGACGCGGGTGCCTACGCCACCGACTGCAAATGGCTTACGCGGGCGTTCTCGGCCGGCGACAGCGACGACGGCGACAGCAGTGAGGAGGCAACCGTTTATCCTTACGTAATCTATGTGCCCGAGAACATACAAGGCGAGAACGTGGACGAGGAGGATACGAAAGCCCTGTCGGTAACGGTGGACATCAACGCCGTGACCACGGTGGGCAGCACGCCTGTAACCATCGGCCCCTATTCGTTCACCGCCTATCCCGGCAGCGAGGATATAACCACCAGTTCCACCCGAACCAATTACAACGTGAAGCGCAACTACGTGTACGACGTCACCTTGAGCATCAAAGGCTTGGAAGACGAGGACGTGGCGCTGCCATCGGCCAACTGCATCATCTGTCTTAGCGGCGAGACCACCGCGTTCTATCCCTACTGCCGCGAGGAAGCGGGAGGCGGCTATTCCTTCACGGACTACGTGAACAGCAGCTACGACGCATACGGTACAGACGCCGACACCTTAAGGATAAGCACGGTGGAGATACTGTGGCAGAGCGAGAGCACCACCGGGCAGGACGGCGGCTTCATAGGAGACAACAGCGACGAGGACAACCCGAAAGTGTGGATAAGCGACGCGCCCGATGAATCGCTCTCAGCCGATGAGAAGGCAAAGAAAGAGTATTGCCGAAAGATATACGTCACCATTCCCGAGGGAGAGACGGGCAATGCCTTGATAGCCGCAAGGAACAGCAATAATGATATCATCTGGTCGTGGCACATCTGGTCGAGAAGTAAAGCCGACGACCCCGGCAACGAGGCCAACGGCGTGCTGTACTACACGTATGACTGGGACAGCGACGGCATCAAGTACGACCAGCCGCGCATCGCGGGATACACGGTGATGAACTGCAATCTCGGGGCGTTGCAGAATGTGCCTGACAACAGCGATTACAGCGATGATAAGGCATCCATTTCTACCTTCGGCAACTTCTATCAATGGGGACGCAAGGACCCGTTCCCGGCGGTGAAGGTTTTTGATAGTTATGCGGATACTTATTCTGGAGCGGTATATAGTACGGACAATGTGGGGAACTATTACGACAACTCCAATAAACAGGTGAACATTGACAACTCGGTCGATGTCAGTGACAGTGATGAATATCTGTTCCATAGTTACTCCGATCCCGAGGAAGCAACCAAATTCACAGGAAACGGTGTGAAATATGCAGTAAGACACCCTACCGTATTCATGATAGGGCAATCAAATGTAGGATCAGACAACAGATATTGCTGGTCGCGCGATGCTTGGTATGGCTATGACCTATGGGGTGCGACAGATTATAATAATGCAAACAATACATACGACCTGCCCGATGGCAATAACCCTGACTATAATCGCTTGACAGATACGTATGGTCCTGAGAAATCCATCTTCGACCCGTGTCCTTACGGTTGGAGGGTATCGCCACCCGATATATGGATGGGCTTTACAGATACCGGCCTGAATCCTCTTTCCTCATGGGATGAAGTGAATTATGATGATAGCAGGTCAGGGTGGAGTGGCTTTACCATGTATATGGACGGTTGGAGAGACCGTGCGACAAGTACCTCATATTTTCCCGTTCAAGGCACCTTGCGTAACGAAGGCAAAATACACAGGATATGGAGGTGTGGAAGCTATACCAACGCCATAGTGGACTATCGTCATTACGTCAATGTGACACACTTCCATTATGCTATAGGTGAATTCCAGGTTTTCGGCGGTTCGCCCCGCTATACATCCCTCGGCGCCCCCGTGCGTTGCGTGCGCTTCGGTTCCGTATCCAACTAAGCAAGCCATGACGGTATTCATGAGGACGCAGTTCTCAATGCAAGCAACCCCTGCTCCTTACCAAAAGCCGCCGCGCCCCTGCCGCACTTCCACGCGGATGCCGAACGAGCCGTTAGCCGATTTCAATTCAAAAGCACCCTTGAAATTGTTCCGCTCCCACGGCAACGCCGAGCGGTTGGGCACCCGGTAGCCCTCTTTCGTGTACTCACCGTAAGTGTTGAGGCGCATGCCGTTGTTCAAGCGGAAACTGCCCATCTGCAAGTTCACGGGGGTGCTGTCCCAAAAGCCGCCCCATCCGAAAGGATTCATGCTGTAGACAAACGAATGTTCAGGCGCGAAGACGCGCGACCATCCTTGCGAGTAAATCACATTGGGATTCAATTGGAACATGCGGCTGAAATCCTTGCCTATGGGAGGCATGCCGTAAGCGGCGCGCGGCGTGGCTGTGGGCGCGGCCGACATATCCATCAAGCCCATGTCTATCAAGAAACCGTCATATTCCCTCGTGTCGGCCGGCAAGAGATTGCCTTCAGGAGCGTGCGGCAAGGAAAGTGTATCGACCGCCGCATCCTCTTGGGCATGCAGGGGCAAGCAGCCCGCCAACAAGACAATGATAAAGAGAGGCAAACATTTCATGGTGTCCATCCGTTACTAAACAAATCCTAATTGAAGTGTTTTACAAAGATAGACATTTTCCCCGCACCAATACAGAATCTTTGTAAAAATTCAAAATAGTTATCACTCTATAAGCGTGTTACAGCGAAGCCGGCACGCAAGGACACCGCCACGGTACACACACAACAAAGCTGCCGCCCGCCGCCCGATACAGAAGGAATCTTAAATAAAAGGAAAATGGTTGGCAAGATAGATTATAGGCATTACCTTTGCAGAAAAAGCGACCATCAATATGAAACCGGACATTGAAATAGCCCGCGGCATAACGCTCAAGAGAGTGGAGGAGATAGCCGGCAGCATCGGCATCCCCCTTGACAAAGTAGAGAACTACGGCCCTTACATCGCAAAGATACCCGAAGAACTCATAGACGAAGAGCGTGTAAAGCGCGGCAACCTGATACTTGTCACCGCCATTACCCCCACCAAGGCGGGCATCGGCAAGACCACCGTCTCCATAGGGCTCTCATTAGGACTTAACAAGATAGGCAAGCGGGCCTCGGTCGTCTTGCGCGAACCCTCTCTGGGTCCCTGCTTCGGCATGAAGGGAGGCGCGGCCGGTGGAGGCTACGCACAAGTACTCCCCATGGAGAAAATCAACCTGCACTTCACCGGCGACTTCCACGCCATTACCTCGGCCAACAACCTGCTCTCGGCCCTATTAGACAACTACCTCTACCAGCACCAAGCCGAAGGCTTCTCACTCAAAGAAGTGACATGGCGGCGTGTATTGGACGTGAACGACCGCTCCCTGCGCAGCATCGTCCCCTCGCTTGGACCGCGCGGCAACGGCATCACCGCCCAGTCGGGCTTCGACATCACCCCCGCCTCCGAAATCATGGCCATCCTTTGTCTGTCACACGACTTGGACGACCTGCGCCGGCGCGTGGGGAACATCATCTTGGGCTTCAAACATGACGGAAAGCCTTTCACCGTAAACGATATGGGCGTGGCCGGTGCCATCACCGTGCTGTTGA
>JAJPYW010000171.1 GCA_021204715.1 Prevotellaceae bacterium | reverse complement strand
GCTTGCGTATCTCTTTCTGGTTCCATTTCAAGAAGTCGGCCACGATGAGACGGCCCGAACGGAAGGCGGTGTCGCCGCTGGTAATGGGCGCGGCGATGACACCCAGCACGGCCAGCACGCCGCCTATCGGCCCCAACCACTCTTTGGTAATGGCGTCTACAATGACCGAGGCGTTGGACTCGTCCATGCCGTGGTTGTGGTAGAAGTAGGTGGCGGCGGCGGCCCATATCAAGGCCACGATGCCTTCGGTAATCATGGCGCCGTAGAAAATGGGGCGGCCGTGACGCTCGCTCTTCAAGCATCGTGCCATGAGGGGACTTTGCGTGGCGTGGAAACCGCTGATGGCGCCGCAGGCGATGCTCACGAACATAATGGGGAAGATGGGCAGCGCGGCGGCCGACGGGTGGGTGTTCTGCAGGCCTTGCCACAGCTCGGGAAGTGCGGGATGACGCACGTAGAGCATCACCAAGATGGCCACCGCCATGAAGAGCAGGGCAATGGCGAAGAGGGGATATATCTTGCCGATAATCTTGTCGACGGGCAACATGGTGGCCAAGATGTAGTACACGAAGATGACGATAATCCAGAAGGTGGTGTCCAAGGCGTCGGGCGTCAGCTTGGCGAGCAAGCCGGCAGGCCCCGCCACGAATACGGAACCCAAGAGTATCATGAGCAAGACGGAGAAAGCGCACATCACTTGCTTGGTAGTGAGCCCCAAGTAGCGGCCAATGAGCTCGGGCAGGCTTTCGCCGCCGTGACGCATGGAGAGCATGCCCGAGAAGTAATCGTGCACGGCCCCGGCGAAGATGGAGCCCAATACAATCCAGAGATAGGACGCGGTGCCGAACTTGGCGCCGAGTATGGCACCGAAGATGGGGCCTAATCCGGCGATGTTCAGGAACTGTATCATAAAGATTTTCCACGTGGGCAGCGGTATGAAGTCCACACCGTCGGCCTTGGTCAGTGCGGGTGTCTTGCGGTCATCGGGACCGAAAACGCGCTCTATGAAACGCCCGTAAATGAAATAGCCTGCAATCAACGCCAGCAGGCACAGCGTAAAAGATATCATGGTACGTTATTATTTTAGCACTTGCAAAAGTAAGAGTTTCCCTGCAAAAGCGCAAGAATACGGAATGTTTTGCGTACCTTCACCGCAAAAATAGAGACACAATTAAAGTTAAAAGACGATTCTGCATGAAACTTACATCCGCTATCCTGCTGTTATCGGGCTTGTTCCCGCCGTTTGCCACGGCGTCGGCGCCCATAGACGAAGCAAGCACGGCAAGTATATACAATACAGGCGACACCTTGGCGACAGGGCAGGCTTTGGGGTACGGGACGGACACGGCCGGTGTATATCCTGTAACCCACAGCTTGCCGACGGGACTGACATACGGATATGAAACGGACACGGACGGTGTATCTAATGTAAACGACACGTTGTTTACCCGTCAAGCGCCCAAATATGAAGTGCGCGCCGCATGGATTACCTCTGCCTACGGACTCGACTGGCCGCGCACCCGCGCCACCACGACGGAAAGCATGCGCAAGCAGCAGGAGGAACTCACCGACATCTTGGACAAGCTGAAAGCGGCCAACTTCAACACCGTGCTGTTCCAAGCGCGCACACGGGGCGACGTGTTTTATCAGTCTGCCATGGAGCCTTACAATGCCCTCTTGACGGGCAAGACGGGCGCCTCGCCCGGTTACGATCCGCTTGCCTTCGCCATCGAGGAGTGCCACAAACGGGGCATGGAGTGCCATGCGTGGATTGTGAGCATTCCCTTGGGCAACAGCAAGCACGTAAGCTCCTTGGGAAAGGCGTCGGTCACCCGGCTGAGGCCCGCCATCTGCATTGCCTACAAACGGCAATACTTCTTGAATCCAGGCCATCCCCAGACCAAGGAGTACCTCATGGAATTGGTTCGTGAAATGGTGACGAACTACGACTTGGACGGGGTGCACTTCGACTACCTGCGCTACCCCGAACACGCGCGCTTCCCCGACAACGCCCAGTTCAAGAAGTATGGCAACGGACGCACGTTGGAGCAGTGGCGGCAGGACAACCTCACCGACATCGTGCGCTATATATATAATGGTGTAAAGGCGTTGAAGCCGTGGGTGAAGGTGAGCACCTGCCCCGTGGGGAAGTACAAGGACACCACCCGCTATCCCTCGCGCGGCTGGAACGCCCTGCACGCCGTGTACCAAGACGTGCAGGCGTGGATGCGGGAGGGCATACAAGACCAAATCTACCCCATGCTCTATTTCCGCGGCAACAACTTCTACCCTTTCGTGCTCGACTGGCAGGAACACAGCGGGGGAAGGCAGGTAATTCCCGGCTTGGGCGTCTACTTCTTGGACCCCAAGGAGGGGAACTGGACCATCGACGAGATAGAACGGCAGATGAACTTCCTAAGGCAGGAAGGCGTGGCGGGCGCCGCCTTTTACCGCGCGCAGTACTTGATGCAGAACACGCAAGGGCTCTACGACCTTTTGGGCACCTTTTACTATAACACGCCCGCCTTGCAACCGCCCATGACGTGGATAGACAACGAGCCGCCCGCCGCGCCCGCCGGACTTGAAGCCGAAGCGGTGGCCGACGGTTACTGGAGAATCTCGTGGCAGCCCTCTACCGACAACGACACCCGGAGCACCCCCACTTACGTGGTCTACGCTTCGGATACATGCCCGGTAGACACCGGCAATCCGGCCAACATCGTGGCGCAAAAGATAACGGGAACCGAGTTCGTCTACGCCCCTTTGTTTCCTTGGCTGAGAAGGTGCTACATTACGGTTACAGCCGTCGACCGGTATGGAAACGAAAGTGCTTCAGTTAGCAATATTTTGCTATCTCCGGTTGCCAACTATGCAAAATAATCGCTATATTTGTCGCCACTAATCTAAAAAAAGCATGGAAGCCTTTTACCGCACACACGCCTACTTGGTGGAGCACGCCAACGCCCCGGTACGCCGCTATCTCATGGACGAGATAGATTGGAACGACCGGCTCATAGGCATCAAGGGCACGCGCGGTGTGGGCAAGACCACTTTCCTGCTGCAATATGCCAAAGAGCGCTACGGCACCGACCGTTCCTGCCTGTACATCAACATGAACAACTTCTACTTTGCCGGCCATGGCATTGTGGAGTTCGCGGGCGAGTTCAGGCGGCGTGGCGGAAAGGTGTTGCTGATAGACCAAGTGTTCAAATATCCCGACTGGAGCCGTGAGTTGCGCGCGTGCCACGACCACTACCCCGACTTGAAGATTGTCTTTACCGGCTCGTCGGTAATGAAGCTCAACGAGGAGAATCCCGAGCTGTGCGGCTGCGTGAAGAGCTACAACCTGCGCGGCTTCTCTTTCCGGGAATTCTTGAACTTGCACACGGGCATGAAGTTCCGCGCCTATACATTGGATGAACTGTTGGAGAACCACCGGCAGATAGCGCAAGGCATCTTGGCCAAGGTGCGTCCCGGGGAGTATTTCCAAGACTACCTGCACCACGGCTTCTACCCCTTCTTCTTGGAGAAGCGCAACTTTTCAGAGAACCTGCTCAAGACCATGAACATGATGGTGGAGGTGGACATTTTGCTGATTAAACAGATAGAGTTGAAGTACCTGCCCAAAATCAAGAAGCTGCTCTACTTGTTGTCGGTAAGCGCCCCGAAGACACCCAACGTGAGCCGCTTGGCCGGCGAGATAGAGACATCGCGGGCCACGGTGATGAACTACATCAAGTACTTGGCCGAGGCGCGCCTCATCAACATGATTTATCCCGAAAGGGAGACATTCCCCAAGAAGCCCTCGCGCATCATGATGCACAACCCCAACTTGATGTACTCCATCTACCCTTTCAAGGCGGAACTGCAGCAAGTGTTGGAGAGCTTCTTGGTAAACACCCTGTGGAAGGACCACACGGTGAGCAAAGGCGACAAAGACGCGCCGTTTCTTGTAGACGGACACCTGCCGCTGAAAGTGTGCGCCACCCCGCAAGCCGTCAAGGAACATACCGACGTGATATACACGCTGCACGGCGCGGACACGGGCAAGGAGAACGTCATTCCCCTTTGGCTGACCGGGTTCCTTTATTGAAGGAATCCGAAGGAAGGAAAGGCTGCTGACCATAGAGATAAAGAAGAGATATATTGGAGAATAAATAGAAACAGACTATTAACATAAAAATTTATTTTATTAGTTATGGCTAAACAAAAGAAGTTCATTACTTGTGATGGGAACCAGGCTGCCGCGCATATCTCGTATATGTTCACCGAGGTGGCCGCCATCTATCCCATCACGCCCTCTTCCACGATGGCAGAATACGTGGACGAATGGGCTGCCGCAGGCCGCAAGAACATCTTCGGCGAAACGGTGTTGGTACAGGAAATGCAGTCGGAAGCGGGAGCTGCCGGCGCCGTACACGGTTCATTGCAAGCCGGCGCGCTGACAACCACCTACACCGCCTCGCAAGGACTGTTGTTGATGATTCCGAACATGTACAAGATTGCAGGCGAGTTGCTGCCTTGCGTTTTCCATGTATCGGCACGTACGTTGGCCAGCCACGCGCTTTGCATCTTCGGCGACCACCAAGATGTGATGTCCACGCGTCAGACAGGCTTTGCCATGTTGTGCGAAGGTTCCGTTCAAGAGGTAATGGACCTTGCAGGTGTAGCCCATTTGGCCACCATCAAGAGCCGCGTTCCATTCGTCAACTTCTTCGACGGATTCCGCACCTCTCACGAGATTCAAAAGATTGAGATGCTCGAGAATGAAGACCTCGAGCCGCTGCTCGACCGCGAGGCATTGGCCGAATTCCGCGCCCGCGCCATGAACCCCATGACTCCTATCGCACGTGGTATGGCCGAGAACCCCGACCACTTCTTCCAGCACCGCGAGTCGTGCAACCGCTACTACGACGCCGTTCCCGATATTGTAGAGAACTACATGAAAGAAATCTCCAAGATTACCGGCCGCAACTACAGCTTGTTCGACTACTATGGCGCGCCCGACGCCGACCGCGTCATCATCGCCATGGGCACCGTTACGGAAGCCACCCGCGAAGTCATCGACTACCTCACGGCCAAAGGCGAGAAGGTGGGCTTGGTAGCCGTTCACCTCTACCGTCCCTTCTCGGCAAAGCACTTCTTGGCAGCCGTGCCCAAGACAGCCAAGCGCATCGCCGTGCTCGACCGCACGAAAGAGCCGGGTTCCAACGGCGAGCCGCTCTACATGGATGTGAAGGACTGCTTCTATGGCATGGCCGACGCCCCGCTCATCATCGGCGGCCGCTATGGTTTGGGCTCGAAAGACACCACGCCCGCACAGGTCATCGCCGTGTACAAGAATTTGGCTATGCCTACCCCGAAGAACCACTTCACCATAGGCATCGTGGACGATGTAACCTTCACCTCCCTGCCGCAGGAAGAGGAGATCGCATTGGGCGGCGAAGGCATGTTCGAGGCCAAGTTCTACGGGTTGGGTGCCGACGGTACGGTGGGCGCCAATAAGAACTCCGTGAAGATTATCGGCGACAACACCGACAAACACTGCCAAGCCTACTTCTCCTACGACTCCAAAAAATCGGGCGGCTTCACCAGCTCCCACCTGCGTTTCGGCGACACGCCTATCCGCT
>JAJPYW010000182.1 GCA_021204715.1 Prevotellaceae bacterium | reverse complement strand
CGTGTGGAGAAAGGCATGCCGATGCACTCGCCCCTTAGCGTGCGCTATCTTATTCTGCACTGCTCCGCCACCCGCTCTAACCAAGACTACACCGTGGAGCAAATGGAGCGCGACCACAAGGCGCGCGGCTTCCGCACCATTGGCTACCACTTCTATGTAAGAAAAGACGGCTTCGTCACCCAACACCGCCGCCTTTGGGAAGTGGGTGCCCACTGCCGCCCCTACAACCGCTGCTCCATCGGCATCTGCTACGAAGGCGGTTTGGACGAGCAGGGCAATCCCAAAGACACGCGCACGCCTGCCCAGACACTCGCCTTGCAAGAAATGTTCACCAAACTGAAATCGCTCTTTCCCGACGCGATTATCTGTGGTCACAGAGACCTGCCCGGCACCACGCCCAAAGCCTGCCCGTGTCTTGACGCCAATGCGGTGTTCGGCAAATGTGGCGCCTGAAATGGCGCGCGTCAAAACAAGCCGCGTGAAAAATCAACATGCGGCCTGTTTTGAAATCCTGCTTGGTCACGCCAACTGGCAGCGGGGAAGCATGCAATGAAGACGAGAAGTAATACAGAAAACATCTCCAAAAAACAGCGCAAAAAACCGCTTTTACGCCAAGGGTTAAATAATGACGAAAAGGAAAGAGGCTATTAGAGAGATTGCGCCGGAAATGTCAGGCAACTACCAACAAGTCAAGAATGGGAACAGGACAGATATGGCACTAATAATAACTTTTAAGTGAATGATGATATGTCGCTGAATAGAACCGAGGAAATAACGTGCCCTCGTTGTAAAGGGAAGGGGCAGGTTACGGTATGGGATTCCCTTAATGTGGACTTGAATCCTGAACTGCGTGAGAGTGTTTTTAATTATAAGTTATGGGAGTGGATTTGTCAGCATTGTGGTGTGAAAGTCTTTGTTCCATGGAAAACGCTGTACCATGACATGGCTCATAAGTTTGTTATTTTCTTGGATTTCGACAAGCCCTACGATTATGATTATGCTCCCTTGGATAATGATGAGTTAAAGGCGTTTTCTAAACTTAAGTATACAATGCGCCATGTATTTGGCATAGAAGAGTTGAAAGAAAAAAATCTTGATTTTGGAAAACGGTTTAAAAGACATTGCCGTAGAGCGCATGAAGTATGAGATGAGTCAAACTTCCGGCGTGGCGGAGTGTGGGTTTCGTATGACCTTCGGGGGTATCGAGAAACCCGACAAAGATCATAAATACGGCTCAATCTTATTCATTGTTGATAGCGAGAAGTACAGCATGAAAGTATATACCGGGATGGAACAGTATTTCGAATATTGCAGGGCCTGCGTGACTGACTTGCGGATGAGGGTTAAAGGTTGTGTGTGTGTTGATGAAGAATGGATTAGGAGTAGATTGTCCGAAGGGTAAGCATGGCACATCCATTAAAAGAATTGCATAGCCTACATTTAGAACGTGCTCGGCTGTTCTGGTGTAAAACTAACATGCACCCGGTGACACATCTTTACTTTTCTACTTCAGTCAAAGTACTTCGACAATCCAAACAAAGGGATATTCTCCATCCAGCCTTGGTCTATATAATCGAGCATGGATATGCGCAGGCCTTTGAGGTTGTACCCGGGGTGGCTCTTGATGTATTCGGCCATTGAACGGGAACGGACGTTCTTTTCCGCTTTCACTTCAATGGGGATGACGCGGTGGGTTTGCACCACGAAGTCTATTTCGGCCGGGGTGTTGTCGCTGCTCCAATAATAGGCGGTCATGTCTTTGGCCACCAACTGCTGGAGCACGAATTGTTCGGTAAAGGCGCCTTTGAACTCTTTGAAGATGTTGTCGCCGGCGAGCATTTGGGCGGGTGGGGTTTCGGTCATACAGGCCAACAGGCCGCAATCGAGCAAGAAGAGCTTGAAGGCTCCTATGTCTTCGTAAAACTTCACGGGCATCCGCAGTTCTTTCACCCGGCAGACTTTATGTACGATTCCCGCGTCTACAAGCCATTGAATGGCCAGTTCATACTGTGTGGCTCTGGCTCCGGGCTTGAGTACATTGTATAGGAACTTTTTGTTCTCTTTGGCTAATTGCGAGGGCAATGATTGTAATACTTGCCCTATGCGCATGCTTTCGGTGGCGGTTGTGTGTTTGGAGATGTCGCGCCTGTAGGCATCGAGTATTTCCGCTTGCTTGGCTCTTACTTCTTGTAAATCGTGATGTGCTACATAATGGGCCGCGACTTCGGGCATGCCGCCCACATAATAGTATTGGCGAAGCAGTTCAATGTATTTGGGCGCAAGGATGTTCAACACGCCCCAATCGGGCTGGTGGAACACATCGCACAGGGTGGATTCACCGGTTGCCATGAGAAATTCCTCGAAATCCATGGGATACAAACGAAGCATATTGACTTTGCCGACGGGAAATGACTCGCCGCCGCCAAGGGTAATGCCAAGCATGGAACCGGCGGCAATGACATGGTATTGGGGCGCGTTCTCGCAAAAATATTTCAAGCTGTGCAGCCCTCGCTTTACTTCTTGTAGTTCATCTAAAATGATCAATGTCTTGCCGGCCTCGATTTTTGTGCCCGTAATGGCTTGAAGGGTGAGCAAGATTCTTGGAATATTGTAGTCGGACTCGAACAGTTCCTTTGCCATGGGTTCTTCATCACAGTTGACGTAGGCCACGCTTTGGAACTCCAACGCGCCGAAATGCTTCATTATCCATGTCTTGCCCACTTGCCGGGCGCCAAGCAATACCAATGGCTTGCGGTCGGGGGCATTTTTCCATGCTCTTAATTTAGTGATGATTTTACGTTCCATATTCATCTCGCTTTAGGGTTGTATAGTCAGGTATTCGATGCAAATGTACACTTTTTCGAGGATAGTTTCAGCCTAATCGTACACTTTTTCGAGGATAAGTATATAGAAACATACACTTTTTCGAGGATACTTTCAGCCAAAGCATACACTTTTTCGAGGATAAGAGCGATGGCGTGTCGTTTTTGTATAGAAAAAAGGTGTGTCGAAAGACACACCCCTTTATTCTTGCTATATGCGGAATGGCAGGATACCCTGCCATGCGGATGACATGTGTTACATCGCCTCCCTGATAGCCGCCGCCACAGCTTGGAACTCTTCTTGGGTGAGGCGGAGCTTGGGGTTGGAGAAGAGCATGTCGCGCTCGCTCTGCATGGGGATGAGGTGGATGTGGGCGTGGGGCACTTCGAGGCCCAAGACGGCCATGCCCACTTTCTTGCAGGGGAAGGCTCGCTTGATGGCCGCGGCCACTTGCTTGGCGAAGAGGTGCATGCCGGCGGTTTCCTCGTCGGTGAGGTCGAAGATGTAGTCTACTTCGCGCTTGGGCACGACCAAGGTGTGCCCTTTTACCAAGGGGTTGATGTCGAGGAAGGCGAAGAAGCGGTCGTTCTCGGCCACTTTGTAGCAGGGAATGTCGCCGGCGATGATTTTGCTGAATAGGGTTGCCATGTGAATAGGGTTGTCGTTTAAATGGAATTGGCCCAAAACTTATAGGGGTGATACTTTTATTAAATAGGTACCGCTTTCTAAAAAAAGTAACGGGATTATTTGTTTATTATCTTAAAATATAAAAGGTACCGTACCGGGCTTTCCTGAAAGGCAACGGGTTATGTGTTTACCGTCTTCCATAAAAAGTGTAGGGGCTTTTCGGGAAGGTGCCGGGTTAGAACGATATGTTTACTATCTCCAAGCTGATGGTGCCTTGGGGTACTTTGATTTCGGCCACTTCGCCCACTTTCTTGCCCAACAGTCCTTTGGCAATGGGGGTGTTGACGGAGATTTTGCCTGCTTTCAAGTTGGCCTCGCTCTCGGAGACGATGGTGTAGGTCATCTTCATGCCGTTCTTCACGTTCTTGAGCTCTACTTTGTTGAGTATCTGCACGGTGTCGGTCTTGAGCTTGGACTCGTCGATGATCTTGGCGTCGGCAATGACGGCCTTGAGCTTGCTTATTTTCATCTCAAGCATGCCTTGCGCTTCTTTGGCGGCATCGTACTCGGCGTTTTCCGACAAGTCGCCCTTGTCGCGCGCCTCGGCTATCGCAGCCACAATTTTGGGGCGTTCCACCGCTTCGAGCTTCTTGAGTTCGGCCACCAACTTGTTGTAGCCCTCTTGAGACATGTATGCCATAGTTCCTGTTCCTCCTAATTTTATATACGGTGATTATAATAAAAAAGAATTCCAACATGTTGGCATGATGGAACCCTCTTTTGTGTTATTTCGTTGCAAAGGTAGGCTTTTAACTGAAACGGGACAAGAAAAAAACGCTGTTTTGCAACATATCTAAACGAAAATTACAACAAGGCCTTGATAGCCGCCTCGATGTCGGTATCGGCGCCGGCACGGGCTTTGAGCTCGTTGTTCTTGTCTATCAAGAAGATGGCCGGAACAGCGTCGACATTGTAAAGGGAGACGGTGGAGGAGTAGATGCCGGCGGCGTCGCGCACGCAAATCCAAGGCAGGTTGTCGGCCACGGTCTTCCAGTAGTGCTCGTCGGCGTCCAAGGATACTTGGTAGATTTCCAAACCTTGGGGGGCGTACTTGTCGTAGAGGTCGCGCAACAGGTAGTTGTGCGTGGCCGAGAAGTCGCTTTGATAGATGGTGAAGTCGAGCAACACGGCACGGCCTTTGAGGTCGGTGAGCTTGCGGGCCACGCCGCGCATGTCGGCAAGGGAGATGTCGATGATGCCGGTTTCACTGACGGCTTCGGCGGGTATCTGCAACTCGTTCTGCCGGGCCTCACGGGTGTTTTTCATGCCCTTGATGACGATGTTGTAGAGGTTCTTGGAACGGTCGGCATGGGGGTAGGCGTTGTTCAGGCTGGTGGCCACGGCCGCGAAGCACTTGATGTCGTCTTTGCTGTTCAGGGGGTCGAATATCAAGTAGTCGTTGAGCCTTTGGAACAGGGCGAAGTAGGCCGACGTGGTGCCGGGGGCGGCGTAAATGTAGTTCATCATGACGTCGCGCTTGTACTTGTCAACTATCACGGCAAAGGTGTCTTGATACTGGTCGAACCCCATTTGGCGGGATTGTACTTGGGCCATGAGGGCGTTCACTTCTCTTTGCAAGCGCAGCTGCTTCAAGGTGAGTTCTTTTATCTTCTCGCTCTGGGGAGAGCCGCCGACGGTGTAGGCCGTGGCGAAGTCGTCCGAGGTGGCTTGCAGGGTGACGGTCTCTGTGGAGTCGACCGAGAAGTTGATTACCTTGTCGTCAAGGCGCAGGCGGTAGAACTCGGGCGAGGCGGGACGGGGCTGCTTGAAGCGGAAGGTGCCGGCGGCTTTCAACTTGACCGAATCAAGGGGCAGGATGCCTTCCAAGGCGGATGCTTCCAAATAGAGCGTTTGGCCCGCGGCGCCGCTCACGGTACCTTCCACTTGGAAGCGCTCGGCTTGCCGGCAAGCACTGAAAACCAAGGCGGCACACACCACATATAGAATCTGTTTCATATTTGTTTTTTCTTAAAAGATTGCGCAAATATAGTTCTTTGGATGTGAAAATTGTGTATCTTTGCCCGAATTTTGAAAGAAAAAAAGAAATTAAGTTATTTATGATTCACCCAATTGTTAAGACAATCGAGCTGCCCGATGGAAGGACCATCACGCTCGAGACGGGAAAGTTGGCAAAACAGGCAGACGG
>JAJPYW010000255.1 GCA_021204715.1 Prevotellaceae bacterium | reverse complement strand
AAACGTCACTTCTGGGCGAACACAATCTTCACCAATATCCGTCTGCCCGGGAGCCAGATGCATCTTCGAGTGCAAAGGTAGGGGAAATTCCGGAACTGACAAAGGAAAAGAAGGGAAAAAACGCGGCGATAGTGCAGGCGGCGAATGAAAGGTATACAATATAATAAGGTGTAGCCTCACGCGCCGGCTTGTTCCCTTTCCACGTAGTCACCGTTCTTCTTGATCAGTTCTATCAACTTCTCCACCGCCTCGCTTTCGGGAATGTTTTTCTCTATGCACTCGGTCTTTTTGTAGAGGCTGATTTTGCCGCGTCCGGCGCCCACATAGCCGTAGTCGGCGTCGGCCATCTCGCCCGGTCCGTTGACAATGCAGCCCATGATGCCTATCTTCAATCCCTTCAAGTGGGATGTGGCCGCCTTGATGCGTGCGATGGTACTCTCCAAGTGGTAGAGCGTGCGTCCGCAGCCGGGGCAGGAGATATACTCCGTCTTGACAGTGCGCAGCCGCCCGGCTTGCAGTATGCCGAAGGCGATTTCGTCGACTGCCGTCGCCTTGGGCGCGGGCTTTTGGTTAAAGAGGAACACACCGTCGCACAGCCCGTCGAAGATTAAGGCGCCCATATCCGCCGCCGCTTTCACGGCCAACGAATCCGCCGCATCCTCGGCATAATGCTGGAAGAAGACAACGGGGTTCTGCAATCCTTCCGAGGTGAGTTGGTGCGCCAACGCCCGTTGTTCGCCCAAACGGTTGGGGTGGTTGCTCCCGGCCACCACCACCACTTCGGGGTGTTGTTTCAGGCAGGCGATGGCCTCTTCGGTGAGTTCCATATATGTCAAGAAGAGGAACTTCATGGCCGCATGAGAGCAGCCCAAGAGCGGAAATTGCGCGCTGTTGAAGGCGGGCCAGCTATGCGCGCCGCCTTGCCAGCGGTTGCAATCTACAATTAAGACGGGAGATTTGGGCCTCACTGCAGCCGCTTGCTTGGCATCCGCTTTTACAGCAATTGCATTTACCTCGTCTGCTTTAACTGCATCCGCTTTAACTGCATCCGCCTCTACCGCATCCGTTGTCGCCTTGTTATCTTCCGGCACCCACCCTCCCGTGTACACATAATCGGGCATGAACTGCGGGTTGAACGTCAAGTCTCCGTCCAAGCGGGCGGCCATCACCACGGGTGTATGTTCTCCGCCGATGTTCCCCACCGCACGCGTCTTCCTGCGCGCGGGCGACAAGTAGTCGAAGCCTGGTGCCACGGCGCCCGGTATATACGGGTGTCCTTGTCGTTGCCTTATATAGTCCACCAACAAGCGCGCCACGGGAATTTCCGCTTCGGGCGGCTCGCTGAGCGATACACGCACGGTGTCGCCCAATCCGTCGGCAAGCAAGGCGCCGATGCCCAAGGCCGACTTGATGCGTCCGTCCTCGCCGTCGCCCGCCTCGGTCACGCCCAAGTGCAGCGGAAAGTGCATGCCTTCTTTCTCCATGCTGTCAACTAAAAGCCGCACCGTCTTTACCATGACCACGGCGTTGGACGCCTTGATGGAGATGACCACATCCGTGAACTGTTCCTCCACACAGAGGCGCAGGAATTCCATGCACGACTCCACCATGCCGCGCGGCGTGTCGCCGTAACGTGACATGATGCGGTCGGACAGCGAGCCGTGGTTCACGCCGATGCGGATGGCCGTGTGGTGCTCTTTGCAGACGCGCAAGAACGGCACGAAGCGTGCCCGTATCTTCTCCACCTCTTTGGCATACTCCTCGTCGGTATAGCTTAACTGCTTGAACGTGCGCGCCGCGTCTACATAGTTGCCCGGGTTGACGCGCACCTTTTCGGCATACAGCGCCGCCACATCGGCCACACGGGGATTGAAATGCACGTCGGCCACCAAGGGCACGGTGTATCCGTCACGGCGCAGGGCGGCGTTGACAAGACGCAAGTTCTCCGCCTCCTTCACCCCTTGCGTGGTGAGGCGCACATACTCTCCGCCGGCATCCACAATGCGCTTGGCCTGCGCCACGCACGCGCCGGTATCCTGCGTGGCCGTATTGGTCATGCTCTGCAGGCGTATGGGGTAGTCGCCGCCCATGGGCAAGGCACCCACGTTCACTACCGTGGTGTGCCGGCGGCTGTAGTTGAACAAGTCCACGCCGCTTAGTTTACTTTGTAGGCATACTTCACTCCGGCCAACTCCTCGTTTGCCTTGACGATTTTCTGCTTCAATCCCTCTTTGTAAGCGGCGAGGCTTTCGGCGAGCGCGGTGTCACTCAAAGCGAGCATCTGCACGGCAAGAATGGCGGCGTTCATGGCGCCGTTGATGGCCACCGTAGCCACGGGTATGCCGGGAGGCATCTGTATGATAGAGTAGAGGGCGTCCACACCGTCCAATGCCGAACCCTTTATGGGTACGCCGATAACGGGCAGTGTGGTGTTGGCGGCAATCACGCCGGGCAGCGCGGCGGCCATGCCGGCAGCGGCGATGACAACCTTCACGCCGCGCCCCTTGGCTTGCTTGGCAAACGCTTCCACGGCTTCGGGCGTGCGGTGGGCGGAAAGGGCGTTCATCTCGAAGGGAACGTGTAATTGGTCGAGCAGCTGCGCCGCCTTCTCCATGACGGGAAGGTCGGAGGTGCTGCCCATGATGATGCTGATAACCGGTGTCATAAGAATCTTGTTTAAAAGAGAGACGGCAACGTAATATCCGGCGGAAGCCTCACGCGATGACGAGTGCCTTGTATGCTTCGGCATCCAAGAGCGTGTCGAAAGCGGCGTCTTCGGCCGGCTTCATCTTGATGAGCCATCCCTTCCCGTAGGGATCATGGTTCACATACTCCGGATGGTCGGCCAACTCATTGTTCTGTTCCAACACTTCACCGGCTACGGGCATGAAGATGTCGGAAATGGTCTTGACCACTTCGATGGTGCCGAACGGAGCGCCCGCTTCCAAGGTTTCGCCTTCGGTCTGTATGTCGACGAAAACAATGTCGCCAAGCTGGTCTTGAGCATAGTCGGTGATGCCTACGTAAGCCGTGTCGCCCTCCAAGCGTATCCATTCATGCTCTTTGGTGTACTTGATGTCATTTGGGAAAATCATAATCTATTGTTTTTTTTGAGGTTAATATGACGTTAAAATAAAAACAGGTGGAACAGCGGGATGTTGCTCATGGGGTGCAGTACAAGTAGTGAGCACACCAACCCCACGGCACAGCCGCACAGCACTTCACCCAAGGTGTGGTGCCGCAAGATGATGCGCGCCGAGCCCAGCACGCCCGACACCAAGATAAACACGCAAAGCCACCACACGGGGTTGTAGCCGAAGAGCGCGCTGAAAGCCACGAGGCCGCCCATTACCGCCCCGGCGCCCGCCATGTGCTCGCTGAGCTTCCACTTGAGGTTCACCACAAGGCAGATAATCATCGTGACCAAAGCCGTGAGGATAATGCCCGTCATGTACCAAGGAATGTTCAGCCGGCGCATCATCAGCAGGCAGCACATATAAGAAAGAATGGTCAGGAAGAAGGGAATGTAACGGTGCTTGCGCTCGGCAAGGTCGGCCACACTCAAGCCGTAGATGCGGCGGAAAAGGAGAATGCCCAACGCCGGCAGCACGATGGTGAAGCTGCACACCACGCCCAGCACCACGAGCTTGTAAGCCATGGGCATGATGCGCAGGTAAGAGAACAAGAACAGTATCAAGAAGGCCAAGAAGGGAATGGAGAAGGGCGTGAACAACGCCGATACCCACTGGGCTATCTTGACGATGCCCCTGTCTGCCGTGAGGTGTTCTTCTGTCATCTGCGATGGTTTTTTGAATGGTTCATGTACGCGCTATTTACGCAGCCTGGCCACGGGAATGTGCAGTTGCTGCCTGTACTTGGCCACGGTGCGCCGCGCCATGGGGTAGCCCTTCTCTTTGAGAAGGACGGCTATCTCGTCGTCGGTATAGGGATGCTTCTTGTCCTCGCCGTCGATGCACTCTTTGAGTATGCGGCGTATCTCGCGCACCGACATCTCCTCGCCCCCATCGGTGGTATAAGCGTCGCTGAAGAAGAACTTCAACGGATACACGCCGTAATCGGTCTGCACATACTTGCCGCCGGCAACCCGGGAGATGGTGGAAAGGTCGAGTCCCGTCTGTTCGGCCACGTCCTTCAATATCATGGGACGCAGCAACGACTCGTCGCCCTCCAAGAAGAAGGCGCGTTGCAGCTTTACAATGCCCTCCATGGTGGCAAGCAGCGTTTGCTGCCGTTGCTTCAAGGCGTTGATGAAGCCTTGTGCGGCGTCCAACTTCTGCTTCAAGAAGAGCGTGGCCTCCTTTGCTTCCTTCGAGGGGCCTTGGGGACGCTTGGCCTGTTCTTCGAGCAGACGGGTGTAGTCGCGGTTCATGCGCAGCTCGGGCAGGTTGCGGTCGTTGAGCGTCACTTGCAGCGAGCCGTCCTGGCCGCTCTCCACAAGGAAGTCGGGGATGATGTGCTGCATGTTGTTGTCCAAGGTCTCGCCCAAAGCGATGCCCGGACGGGGATTGAGCTTGCAGATGTCGCGTATGGCCTCCAACGTTTGGGCTTGCGTCAGGCCCAACTTGTCGGCAATCTTGTCCCAACGCTTGCGCGCGAACTCGTCGTAACATTCGGTGAGGATGCGCTCCTCGACGCGCAACAACGGGCTTGGCGAAGGCTGACTTTTCAGCTTGCGGCGCACCTGTATGAGCAGGCACTCTTGTAAGTCGCGCGCGCCCACGCCGGCGGGATCAAAATCCTGCACCACCCGCAACGCCGCTTCCAATTCCTTGCGGGTGGCGTCGATGCCGCTGTAGATGGCAAGCTCGTCGCCGATGCTCTGCAATGACTTGCGCAGCAAGCCGTCGTCGTCGAGCGAGCCCACTATGTATTCGGCCAATTCCCGCTGCTTCCCGTCCAAGTCGCGCTCGCCTAATTGGTCGGTCAGCGTTTCGTAGAAAGAGGCCTGCTGGGAGAAGGGAATCTCTTCGGCGCGGCCGCCTTGCGAGCGGTTGTGTTCCTGCAGCTTGTAGTCGGGAATGTCGTCCTCGCTCTTGTAGTCGTCCAGCTCGTTGTAGGCTTCGCTTCCGGCGCCTTCGGCGGTCGTCTCGCCACCGGCAGCATCGTCGTCAAACTCTTCGTTTTCCTCGCTTTCCTTGCCCTCTTCAAGCGCCGGGTTTTCCAACAACTCGCTGCGCACACGCTCCTCCACCGCCACTTCGGGCAGTTCCAACAGCCTTACCACCAACACCTGCTGGGGCGATAAGGTCTGTACTTGTTGCTGCACTTGTGTCTGAATCTGTCGGGAGCCTTGTGCCATATCACTTGCCGTTTGTTTTCGGGACAAAAATAGTGAATAGTTGCCTAATTCGGAATCTTTCCCCCATATTTAATCGCAATAAAAAAAGATGCCTTCCTTATTTATAGAGGTGCCGGCTTCTTATCCCTTCATCCACAAACTCGAGTTTATAACACCTACAAACTCGAGTTTCTACATCCTAAGAAAAGCGTTGGTGAGTTTGCATCGACAGTATTGCTTAATTTGAATGGAAGCGCTTCGACTTGTTGAATGGAAGCGCTTCGATTCGCCGAGTGGAAGCGCTTCCACTATATGTTATTTCATTGTTATATCTTTGCATAAAGATTCAACATCGAAGTGTGGA
>JAJPYW010000047.1 GCA_021204715.1 Prevotellaceae bacterium | reverse complement strand
ATCTTTATGCAAAGATATAACAATGAAATAACATATAATCGAAGCGCTTCGATAGCACATACGGAAGCGCTTCGATACAATGCGTGGAAGCGCTTAGGCAAAACTGTGGAGAAGCATCGGCATCAAGCCTTCTTCTTGTGCCGCTCTTGCCTGCGCTTCTTTATTTCGGCCTTCATCTTGGCCGATGCCGAGCCGTGTTGACCGGTGACGTAGGCCTTCTTCTTGGCTTTGGTCTTGACGCCCCGCTTCTTTTCGGGTTCCTCTTTGGCGCCTTTAAAGACGATGCCGTTCAGAATGGTATCTTGTATATCCATAGGTGAGGGGAGGTGGTTAAGGTTGGTAAACCAAGGCGCTTGTTATCCGGCCGATGTAGGTGCGCGGCATGCCTTCGATGACAGCGGGCGAAGGCTGCTTCACGCAGGTGAGTACTAACGATGGCTCCACTTCGCCGTTGGGATAGAAGCGCACGGTGTAGCTTTCGGCGTTCTCCACGGCTTCGTAGGGTTGGTCGGGCGAAAGGATGGTGAATACCACCGCTTTCCCGTTCACCTTGCCCAACGATGCGCCCGCACCCGGGGTGACGGTTACTTCATTGGGGGCCTCGCCGATGGCGATGACTGTCGTGCCGCCGGCCGTGCGCAGGGCGTCCGACGCAAGTTCGTCGGGGGATACTTCTATGTAATGGGTGTCTGCCGCAACGGGGGCGGCGGGCGTTGGGGTGTCCGTCTTGGCGGCTGCTTGCTCCCCTTGGGCGGCTATGGCTTTGGTCTCTTCTACCGGAGCTTGCACGGTCTCCGTCTGCTTGGCCGCAAGGGGTGTGATGACCGTGGTGCCCGAGTTGACCAAGGCTGTTTCAGCCTCTTCTTCCTGTTCTTTGGCGGTGAGCGTCTGCAGCGGGTCGGCGGAACTCAGGATGTCGGCGGCCTCGATGCACAGGTCGTTTACGAAGTCTACCGTCTTCTTGCGCCACTTGGCGTAGCCGGGCACCAACTTGGTCTGGTCTTTGTTCAAGGCGTATTTGTCGCTTATCATCTCTTCGCCCGAATAGCGCTCGGCACCTTCGCGGTAGATGTAGCGTAGGCGGTCGATGGTGAGCGTGCATGTCTCTTCGTTGCAAGCGGCGGTGAGCTTGTAGAGGATGCGGCAACGGTCCAATGCCAAGGCGTTGGAGGTGAAGATGAGCCACTCGTCTCCGTTGCCCACTATCATTCCCAGCTCCTCGTCGCTATAGGCCACCAAGCTGTTGTTGCCGCTTTGCGCAAGGTGCTTGTCCATCCACTTGAGCATGCGGTCGTAGATTTCGGCTTTGGGCATGCCGGGTATGCTGAACGTCTTGGTGAACACCACTTTGCCGTCTACTTGGGGCACGGCGCCGGCCAAGTATTTCTTGTTGTTGTCTTGTGCGCAAAGGGGCAGGGCCACGCAGCAGAGGATAAACAGGATATGTTTCAACGGTTTCATGTTTGTAGTAATTGGAATGAGCGTGCAATATTACAAAAAAAGTGGAGATGTGCGGTGTGTTGAGGCCATTATTTTAAGATGCGTCCGTTGGAAAGGGAAAATGTCGATGCAAGGCGAAGAAGGTTAAAATGGGTGAAAACGCGCCGTTCTTGCTGCAAATCGCTTTCCTTTGCAAGAGATATGCTTTAGGAGGGGAATACACGTTTGTTTTCCTTGTTCTGTGGCATCTTGACACCTGCATGGCTCTTTATTTTCAATATGGCGAAAAGCAGATGGCTTACTTGCGGCGCCGTGACAAGCGCTTGGGACAGGTCATCGACAAGATAGGCAAGGTGGAGCGGACGGTGATACCTGATCTCTTCGCCGCGTTGGTGCATGCCATTGTGGGGCAGCAAATCTCTTCCAAGGCGCAAGCTACTGTATGGGCGCGCGTTGTGGCCGGCTTGGGGCAGGTGACGCCGCAATCTGTGGCCGCCACCACGCCCGAAGCGCTGCAACGTTTGGGCATCTCCTTGAAGAAGGCCGTTTATATACACAACGCCGCCTTGAAGGTGGTGCGGGGCGAGCTTGACTTGGAGGCTCTTGCCGCCATGGACGACAAGCAGGTGTGTGAACGGCTCACGCAGCTGGACGGTATCGGCGTGTGGAGCGCCCAGATGCTGATGCTCTTCTCCATGCAGCGCCCCGACATATTGAGCTACGACGACTTGGCTATCCGCCGGGGCTTGTGCAGGCTGCACCGCCTGCGTGAGATAGACCGCGCGGCCTTCGAGCGTTACCGCCGGCGCTATTCTCCTTGCGGCAGCGTGGCCAGCCTTTATCTGTGGGCGGTGGCAGGCGGGGCGCTGCCCGCCATACGTGTGCAACGCTATCATTCGCCCGTGGGCGATTTGTTGTTGGGTGCGTATAATGACAAGCTCTGCCTGTGCGACTGGGACTTGCCGGGGCGTGGGGAGCGCACGCAAAGGCGTCTTTCCCGTAGGTTGCAAGCCGATTATGAAGCGGGTACATCGAGCATTGTCAAGGCGGCGGCAAGGCAGCTTGACGCCTATTTCGCCGGAGGGCGCAAGGAGCTTAGTGTGCCGCTGCTGCCCGTGGGCACGCCTTTTCAACAGCGGGTGTGGCTTGCGGTGCAGGCGGTTCCTTACGGGCACACCATTACCTACAAGCAACTCGCCCTGCGCTTGGGCTGTCCTGAAGCGGTGCGCGCGGTGGCGGCTTCGGTGGGGGCCAACGCGCTCTCGCTCTTTTTGCCTTGCCACCGCATTACAGGCAGCGGCGGCGCCCTTGTGGGCTATGCCGGCGGCGTGGAAGCCAAGCGGCGGCTGCTCCGGTTGGAGCAAGGCGTGGCGTCGGCTGAAAGATAGTGCTTCTTTTGTTTGCACGTATAGCGGGAAAAGACTACCTTTGCAGGGCTGTGTCGAAAGAGACAGCCCCCGTGTATTCCAGAACACCACGTAAAAAACAGGAACATGAAACAAAAAGTATCGCTCTCTTTCATGTTGTTGGGCATCTTGTTCAATGTGTGCCTGATAACCGCCAATCTTCTCGAAACAAAAGTAATCAGCGTCTGCGGGCTTACGGTGACGGCCGGGCTGCTTGTGTTTCCCATCTCTTACATCATCAACGATTGCATCGCCGAGGTGTGGGGCTACCGCAAGGCGCGCCTCATTATATGGTGCGGCTTCGCCATGAACTTCTTCTCAGTGGCGTTGGGGCTCATAGCCGTGGCATTGCCCGCCGCGCCCTTCTGGGAAGGGGAGGCGCACTTCAACTTCGTCTTTTACATGGCGCCGCGCATTGTGGTGGCCAGCTTGCTGGCCTTCTTGACGGGTTCTTTCTTGAACGCTTACGTGATGAGCCGCATGAAGCTCTCAAGCGGCGGACGCCGGTTCGCCGCGCGCGCTATATGGTCGACCGTGGTGGGAGAGGGCGCCGACTCGCTCATCTTCTTCCCGGTGGCTTTCGGCGGTCTCATCGCTTGGCGCGAACTGCTTGTGATGATGTGCTTGCAGGTCTTCTTGAAGACGCTTTATGAAGTGATTATACTGCCTGTGACCATCCGTGTGGTGAAGTTCATCAAGCGGGTGGACGGCAGCGACGTCTACGACGAGGGCATCTCTTACAAAGTATGGAAGTTGGATATCTGACGTCCGCTCCCTTCATCTGCCTAAAGTGTTTTTGTCTGTCGATTACACCTTATTATATATAATGACTGAACCAAACGAACGGCTCACCTTGTTGGGCCACAAAACCGATTACAAGCATGATTATGCGCCCGAAGTGCTGGAAACCTTCGAGAACAAGCACCCCGAGCGCGACTACCGGGTGCGCTTCAACTGCCCCGAGTTCACCGCGCTGTGTCCCATTACGGGGCAGCCCGACTTTGCCGAGATACGCATTTGTTACATCCCCGACAAGCGGATGGTGGAGAGCAAGAGCTTGAAACTCTACTTGTTCAGCTTCCGCGGCCACGGCGCTTTCCACGAGGATTGCGTCAACATTATCTTGGACGACTTGATACGCCTCATGGACCCCAAGTACATCGAGGTGACGGGTATCTTCAATCCGCGCGGGGGCATCTCCATCTATCCCTACGCCAACTACGGACGGCCGGGCACCAAGTATGCGGCGATGGCCGAACGAAGGTTGATGGAGAGGGAGTAAAAAACGTACCGGTTGCAAGGCAACCGGTACGTTATAGAAAGCCGCACCGATGATGTGATGAAACTCCGTATGACATGATTTGAGCGCTCGTCCTCTTTGTAATCCACCGACATAAAGTTACCTTAAAAAGGCGTGGCCCGCCATTGAGAAACGAAACTTGTCTCGGTATTCCATTATAATTGATGAGTTTCCCGATCCAATCAATGCGGCTAATATTTTTATTGAGACAAAGATAAGTAATGTCGGTGAATGTACCAAGAAAAAAACGCAAAAAGTGGCGGTTATTTCATGAAATAACCGCCACTTTCTTTATGCCGACTGCCCGTCAGGCAGTATTGGTAGCTTTTCTTGTCGTGTCTGCAGCCTCTAAGGGTTCACCGCATATACCTTTGCAGCTTGTTATACTTGCCTACGTAAGCTCACTACATTTGCCTATTGCAGGCTCACTACACTTGCCTACTCTGCAGTCCGCTTTCTTCGCGGCTTGGCTTCAAGCGGGCTTTACCTTGTCGATTACGGCCTTGAACGCTTCCGGATGGTTCATGGCCAAGTCGGCCAATACCTTGCGGTTGATTTCGATACCTGCTTTGTGCAGCAAGCCCATCAGCTTGGAGTAGGAGAGGCCTTCCAACCGGGCGCCTGCGTTGATACGCATTATCCACAAGGCGCGGAAATTGCGTTTCTTGGTCTTGCGGTCACGGAAAGCGTAGGTAAGGCCCTTTTCCCAAGCATTCTTGGCAACGGTCCACACGTTCTTCCTCGCGCCAAAGTAACCTTTGGTGAGCTTCAGGATTTTCTTTCTTCTTGCTTTAGAAGCGACATGATTTACTGATCTTGGCATAGTTTTACTTCTTTTTGAATGTTAGCGCCTACGGGTTTCCCCGGCGGTCTTACGGCTAAAGCATTCGGTTAATTACTTTTGTTTGGATAACTCACACGTTTCCGCTTTACCTCATGGCTAAGAGCGAGCGTACTTGCTTCAGATTGGTCCTGTCCACCAATGTGGCGTAGCACAGGTTTCTCTTCTGCTTCTTCGTCTTCTTCGTCAAGATGTGGCTGTGATAAGCGTGCTTTCTCTTGATTTTACCCGTTCCGGTAAGCGTGAATCTTTTTTTAGAACCGGAGTTCGTCTTTACCTTTGGCATCTTTTCTATGGTTTTTAAATTATATAATCTGTGGCAACGCACTATACCATGGCGTTACGCACCAATTGTTTCCATTATTCGGCCGCCTCTTCGCCGCCGGCTGTTCCGGCTTCCAAAGTTTCGGCCGGCTTCACCGCTTCGGGCATGTCGGCAGGTTTGGCCGCGGCTGCCGGCTTCTTGGCCGTTCCCGGTTTCTTTGGCGAGAGCTGGATGGTCATCCGCTTTCCTTCCAATACCGGCAGTTGGTCCACCTTGGCATACTCTTCCAAATCGTTGGCAAACCGCAGCAGCCGCACCTCTCCTTGTTCCTTGAACAAGATGGAACGTCCTTTAAAAAAGACGTAGGCCTTTACTTTGTCGCCGTCGCTCAAAAAGCCCATGGCGTGTTTCAACTTGAAGTTGTA
>JAJPYW010000112.1 GCA_021204715.1 Prevotellaceae bacterium | reverse complement strand
TCTTCCCGCTTTGCCAAAGGACACCGTTGGGGCTACTTCCCCTCGTTCTCGGCCGCGTGGCGTTTGAGCGAGGAGGCCTTTATGGAGAACACCCGCGATTGGTTGACCAGCCTGAAGATACGTGGTTCATGGGGATTGTTGGGTAACCAAGACGCCTTGGACGACTACTACCCCTCCATTACCACTTATAACGTCAACGCTACCTATCCTTTCGGTGGAAACCTCAACACGGGCTACTACCAAGGCTCTTATAAGTTGCAGAGCATCTCTTGGGAGAAATCGCGCACATGGGGTGTAGGCTTCGACGCCACCTTCTTGAACAAGCTCAGCGTCAGCTTCGACTATTACGACCGCAAGACCACCGACATCATCATGGAAGTACCCGTGCCGCAGGAGTTCGCCCTCGGCGCTTATTACGACAACGTGGGTGCCATGGTGAACCGCGGTACCGAAGTGGTCATCAGCTACAACGACAAGTGGGGTGCCTGGTCGTTCGGCGCCACCGGCAACTTCTCCTACAACAAGAACAAGTTGCTCGACTTGGGCGCCGGCGTCAGCAGCATGACCGACCCGAACAACGGCAACAAGATACGTAAAATAGGCAGCCCCATTAACTCCTACTATATGTATGTGGCCGACGGTTTCTTCGACTCCGACGCCGACGCACAGGCTTGGATGGACAAGTATGCAGGCCAAGAGGCCTTCCCCTTCGGCACTTTCCAGTTCCAAGGCGGCGACTTGATATACAAGGACGTGAACGGCGACGGAAAGATTACCAGTGACGACCGCAAGGTGGTGGGCTCCTCCGATCCCTCTTGGACATTCGGCTTGAACCTGACCGCCGGTTGGAAGGGCTTCGACCTCTCGGTTGCTTTCCAAGGTGCGGCCGGCGGGCATCTTTTGCTCAGCAAAGAGGCAGCCGGCTACTTCAACGGCGACGCCTCCCACCCGGCCAACGTTTGGTTGGACGCTTGGACGCCCGAGAACAAGAACGCCACCATGCCGCACATCTATTATAGTGCTAACTCCCCCAGTGACATGAGCACCTGCGTCTCCACCTTCTGGCTGCAGAATACTACCTACCTGCGCTTGAAGAACCTGCAGTTCGGCTACACTTTCTCCAAGAAGAGCAAGTGGATGCAGCGGGTGGGCTTGGACAACCTGCGCATTTACTACTCGGCCGAGAACCTCTTCACCATACACAACATGTTGGTGAACACCGACCCCGAGACCACCGTGGAACGCACCTCCAACTACCCGTTGTTGAAAACGCACTCCTTTGGCCTCAACGTGACATTCTAAAGAAAGATTATATAACCATTTAATGAAGGAAAACATGAAACGTACATTAATATATCTGTTGTCAGGAATCGCATTGGCAAGCGTAACATCTTGCTCGGATTACTTGGACACGACACCTTTGGATTCCCTTGCCCCTTCCCTGACATGGCATACGGAAGACGATGCCGACCGCTTTTTGACCGGCTGCTACGATGGATGGGCCGATACGGATGAAGTGATAAACTTGGACTGTGCTTCCGATTACGGTTACAATCCCTTCTTTTGGGGCGGATGGACATTTATGGGCAACGGCTTGATGACGGCTTCCAACAGTACCTATTCAGGCAGCCTCTATAATTTCACGATGATACGCCGTTGCAACACCTTCTTGGCCAACATCGACCAAGTGGAATTCAACGACCAAGCCAAGAAAAACGACATGATAGGCCAGGTGAAGACCATCCGCGCCTACGAGTACTTCGACAAGAACTGGTGGTTCGGCGGCGTGCCCCTCATCGACATCTATGAAACGGCCGAAGATGCCCAAGTGCCCCGCAAGACGGAAGAAGAGGTGAAGCAATTCGTTTACGACGAGATTGACGAGGCCATCGACCTGCTCTACGACCAGCCCAAAGCCCGCGGTTACATCGCCAAAGGTACCGCCCTTGCGGTGAAGATGCGCTCGGCCCTCTATTACGGCGACTATGACCGTGTAATCGACGCCGCCAAAGCCATTATGAATTTGGGCATCTATCAATTGGAGCCCGACTATTCCAACCTCTACCTCATTTCCGGGCAAGATTCCAAGGAGATTATCATTGCCATGCAGTTTATAGAGAACCTCTATACTTTCGACTGTGGACAGATGTACAACAACGGTGACGGCGGATGGTCTGCCCTTGTACCTACACAAAATTTGATTGACAGCTACGAGATGGCCGACGGTCAAACCATCGACGAGAGTGCCGACTACGACCCCGAGCACCCGTTCTACAACCGTGATCCCCGCATGGACATGACTGTAATCTATCCGGGAAAGTTTTGGAACGGAGCGGTATATAACACCTTGGACAAAATGATCAAGGATGAGCCTAACGCCAACTACCCCACCGTTGCCGACAATGCCTCCAAGACTACCCTTACGTGGGCCAAGTACTTGGGCACGGGCCCCGGCTACTACAGTGATATGTGGAAATCCAATGTTTGCCCCATTGTGTTCCGCTATGCCGAAGTGTTGCTTTCGTATGCCGAAGCCGAGAACGAGTTGAACGGCCCCTCGGCCACGGTCTACAACCTCATTAACCAAGTGCGTGAACGGGTGGGCATGCCCGATGTCGACCAAATCAAATACGGCACACAAGCCACCTTGCGTGAACTCATCCGCCGCGAGCGTGGTGTTGAGTTTGCCGGTGAAGGCTTGCGCCGTGCAGACATTATCCGTTGGAAAGACGAGAATGGAAACATGTTGGCAACTACCTTGATGAACGGCCCGTTAACCCGCGTCACCGGTACAGTGGATTACGAAGAGACCGAAGATGGCTTGCGTGCTAAAATTACCGGCAGGGAAACGATTGAGTCGAGGACATTCAATGCCTATCACCGTTATTTCCCCATTCCGCAGAACGCCATTGACAAGAACCCGAATTTGAAACAGAACCCCGGCTATTGATGATGCAGATAACTTGATATACCCTGCTTTTTCATAATTCATTCCGGCTTTGCCGGAATATGATGACGACCGGCCCCCGCTACAGATTCCTGTAGCGGGGGTTTTTCTTATCCCTCTCTTACAATCTGTCTCTTTTTATCCGTTCAATAGTTTCAAAATGCAATCATAACAAGAATATAATAGCGCAACTTGTTACATTATACTTCTATCTTCAAATAAAAAGACACACAAATAGCTCTATGTCTACCATTGTGATTAATTTTGCACCGTTATTGATAACAAAACGGAAGCATAACCGGTTATAGTCTTACATTGGTAAAAGGATTAACAAGGAAAGAAATGAAAAAGATTGAAGCAATTATCCGCAAGACTAAGTTCGAGGAGGTGAAAGAGGCCCTGTTGGCCGCCGACATCGAATGGTTCTCTTATTACGAAGTAAGAGGCGAGGGGAAGATGCGTCAGGCCCGCATATACCGTGGCGTGATGTACGACACCAGCTGCATTGAGCGCATGCTCTTGAACATCGTGGTGCGCGACAAGAATGTAGAGAAGACGTTGAACGCCATCCAGCAGGCCGCCCGCACGGGCGAGATAGGCGACGGACGCATCTTCGTCATCCCGGTGGAAAACACCATACGCATACGCACGGGCGAGCAGGGCGACATCGCGCTCTACAATGCCGAGCAAGAGAAGTAAGCGCGGTTTCGAGAAGCCATCATAGCGCGGCAAGCCCGCTCAACGCTCTCATGGCTGGAAACCGGCGCGTGTAGTTCAACCATTAAACCATCGTAAATTATGAATATGCAAGAAATAGGATTATCCCTCGATACAGTATGGATGTTGTTGGCCGCCATGTTGGTGTTCTTCATGCAACCGGGCTTCGCCCTTTGCGAGGCCGGCTTTACACGCAGCAAGAACACGGCCAACATTCTCTTCAAAAACTTCGTTGACTTCATGTTGGGGTCGCTGTTGTTCTGGTTTATAGGCTTCGGGTTCATGTTCGGCAGCGGCGGTGCCGGTTTCATCGGCATGCCCAACTTCGGCGACCTCAGCTTCTACTCCTCCACGCTGCCCGTGGAAGGTTTTCTCATCTTCGAGACTGTGTTCTGCGCCACCAGCGCCACCATCGTTTCGGGCGCCATGGCCGAACGCACCAAGTTCTCCATGTACTGCGTGTACAGTCTGTTCATATCACTTCTCATCTACCCTGTGGAAGGACACTGGACGTGGGGCGGCGGATGGCTGTGCAACGACAGCGCCTCCGGCTTCATGATGCAGACCTTCGGCGCCACCTTCCACGACTTTGCAGGCAGTGCCGTGGTGCACTCCGTGGGCGGTGTGCTGGCCTTGGTAGGAGCCATTGCCTTGGGGCCGCGCATCGGCAAGTACAGCAAGGACGGCAAGAGCCGCGCCCTGCCCGGCCACAACCTCATGATGGCCGCTTTGGGCGTGTTCATCCTGTGGTTCGGCTGGTTCGGCTTCAATCCCGGCTCGCAGCTTGCCGCTACCGGCGCGGTGAACCGCACGGCCATTTCGCATGTGTTCCTCACCACCAACTTGGCCGCCGCTACCGGGGGCGTCACCACGATGCTCGTCACTTGGATAAGATATAAGAAGCCCTCGTTCTCACTTATGCTCAACGGCGTGCTGGCCGGATTGGTGGGCATCACGGCCGGTTGCGACATGGTCTCGCCCGTGGGTGCGGTCATCATCGGCTTCATTTGCGGATTGGCCTTGCCTTACGGCATCGAGTTCATCGACCAGAAGCTGCACATCGACGACCCCGTAGGCGCCAGCTCCGTACATGGCATCTGCGGCATCTTGGGCACGCTCTTGACCGGCTTGCTCTCCCTCGACCAAGGCCTCTTCTACGGCCACGGCGCGGGCTTCTTTGGCGCGCAAGCCTTCGGTGTGGTCATCATCGACCTTTGGGCCGCCGCCACCGGCATCATCCTCTTCTTCGGCATCAAGAAGATAAAAGGACTGCGTGTGGCCAAGCGCGTGGAAGAAGAAGGGCTCGACATTTACGAACACGGCGAGAGCTGCTACAATTAACCACACCTTGCACAAGCGTTGAACCACTCATCCTTATCGGGCTGAAACCACTACCTGTCGATAATGCATGAATCTATATAGTAGAAGCTCGATAGATTCCGCTGGAGATGTGTCAAAACTTGAATAAGGGGCTGTGTCAAAAGACACAACCCCTTTGGGGACCTTGCTTGACCACCCCTCCAAACCTCCCCTTATATGGGAGGCTTGGTCGGCCTGCGGCCTCCGAAGTGCCTTTTTCTCGACATTACTCACGTTTTGACACACCCTCTTGGTCGGCCTGCGGCCTCCGAAGGAGCGGAACAACCTGGTTGTTGCTTAATTACCCCCCCCCTCAAAGCTATAGTGGTTATAAAAGGACTTATTATACCGGATGAGCGGGGCTAAACATCGCCGAACACCGCCGCCGCATCAAGACAAGGGCAGGCCTTGGGCGTGGTGCCGGGCAGGTCACGGTGGCCGCAAATAACGGCGTCGGGAAAGAGCGATTTCAGTTTGGTGAACATCTCCTGCAAGGCGAGCATCTGGGCAGGCGTGCGCGTGTCTTTGGGATTGCCGTGCTCGTCCAAACCGCCTTCATAACAGATGCCGATGGAGCAGCGGTTGTAGGGGCGGCAGTGGGCACCCACTTCCCAGAGGCGGCGGTGTTGGGTGACGAAGCCGTCTTTTCGCACGTAGAAGTGATAGCCGACCGTGCGGAAGCCACGGGCTT
>JAJPYW010000080.1 GCA_021204715.1 Prevotellaceae bacterium | reverse complement strand
CGCTTCCACTCCTTCTGTCCGCCCGAAGCCGCCTTCATCGCCGCCGACCGCGTGGGCTTCTACCTGCAACCCGAAGGCCCCAGCTGGCCCAACCACGGCCCCAAGTTGGGCTTGGGACAACCCATTGACCAATACCTCATGGACGAGACCATCGCCATGACCAAGCAATACGGCAACTACCCCTCTTTCTGCATGCTGGCCTGCGGCAACGAGCCCGCCGGCAACTGGGTGGAATGGGTGTCCCGCTTTGTTGACTACTGGAAAGCCACCGACACGCGCCGTGTCTATACAGGCGCCTCCGTGGGCGGCGGCTGGGCATGGCAACCCCGCAGCCAGTACCATGTGAAAGCGGGCGCGCGCGGACTCACATGGGCCAAGCAACGCCCCATGACAAACGACGACTACCGCCTGCAAAGCCGCATCGACACCGTGAGCCAACCCTACGTGTCGCACGAAACAGGCCAATGGTGCGCCTTTCCCAACTTCAACGAAATACGCAAATACACCGGCGTGAACAAGGCCAAGAACTTCGAGATATTCCAAGACATCTTGAAAGACAACAATATGGAAGAACAAGCCTGGTGGTTCATGATGGCCAGCGGCAAGCTGCAGGCACTGTGTTATAAATACGAGATAGAGAAGACCATGCGCACCCCCGACTACGCCGGCTTCCAGTTGCTTGCCCTGAACGACTACTCCGGACAAGGCACCGCCTTGGTGGGCGTGCTCGACGTCTTCTTCGAAGAGAAAGGCTACATGGACGCACCCACATGGCGCCGTTTCTGCTCCCCCACCGTGCCGTTGATGCGCACCGACAAGTTCGTCTATACCACCGATGAGACCTTCACCGCCGACATTGAAGTGGCCCACTTCGGGCCCGAAGCATTGAGCGCAGCCGACGTCAGCTATGTCATCAAGGACGAGTACGGCAAGGTTTATGCCGACGGCGCTTGGACCAAAGACATCCCTATAGGCAACCTCAACGCCATAGGCCGCGTGGAGTTCCCCTTGAACGGTATAGACCATGCGAGGAAGCTGAACTTGGAAGTGCGCATAGCCGGCACCGAGGCCGTGAACGATTGGGACTTCTGGGTATATCCCGCCGAGTTGACATGGGACGAAGGCAACGTCTACACCACCGACACCTTGGACAACAAAGCCCTCGACGTATTGCAGAACGGCGGCAACGTGTTGATATTGGCGGCCGGTAAAGTAAGCTACGGCAAAGAAGTGGTACAACAATTCCTGCCCGTCTTCTGGAACACATCGTGGTTCAAGATGCGTCCGCCCCACACCACCGGCATCTTGGTCAATCCCAAGCACCCGCTCTTCAAGAGCTTCCCCACCGACTACCACAGCGACCTGCAATGGTGGGAGCTCGTGAACCGCGCGCAAGTGATGCAGTTCACCGACTTCCCCGAAACGTTCCAGCCCACCGTGCAGAGCATCGACACATGGTTCGTGAGCCGCAAGATAGGCATGCTCTTCGAGGCCAACGTGCTCAGCGGAAAAGTCATCATGACCACCATGGACCTCACCACCAACCTCGACACCCGCATTGTGGCGCGGCAGATGCGCAAAGCCGTGTTGGACTATATGAACTCCGACTGTTTCCGCCCCGCAAGCACCGTGACGCCCGAACAGATAAGCGGGCTCTTCACCAAGACAGCCGGCAACGTGCAGTCCTACACCAAGGACTCGCCGGACGAGTTGAAACCGAAAATCAATTGAACAACAACCCGTGCGGGCGCCCCTCTTTAAAGGTTCAAGCAAACAATCTTTAAACAGCCGTTGCCCCGCCATAAAAAGAGAACACATACAATGAAAAAGAAAGCCCTGTCATGCTGTCTGCTGGTTTCCCTGCTGGCGCCATTCACCACCGTGTGCGCGCAAGAGTGGCCCGCCGCGGGCACCGAAGCACGTCCCGCCACCCGTTGGTGGTGGTTGGGCAGTGCCGTCGACGAAGCCAACCTTACCTACAACATGCAAGAGTATGCCCGCGCCGGCATAGGCGGCGTGGAGATAACGCCCATATACGGCGTGCAAGGCAACGACTCGGCCAACATACCCTTCTTGAGCACCCGTTGGATGGACATCTTGCAGTACACCGAAACCGAAGGAAAGCGCCTTGACATGGAAGTGGACATGAACACGGGAACGGGCTGGCCCTTCGGCGGGCCGCAAGTGAGCGTCGCTGACGCCGCCTGCAAAGCCCTGTTCCAATCCTACGATGTAGAAGGAGGGACCGAGACGTCCCTTGACGTGCAAGTGCAAGAAGAGGAGCAACGAGGCATAGCCCTGTTGAGCCGCGCCATGGCATACAGTGAAGACGGCACCTGCCTTGACCTCACATCCAAAGTGAAAGACGGCACGCTGCAATGGAACGCCCCGGCAGGCACATGGCGTGTCGTCGTGCTCTACGTGGGGCGCACGCTGCAACAAGTGAAGCGCGCGGCGCCCGGCGGCGAAGGCTATGTAATGGACCACTTGGACAAAGGCGCCGTAGGCCGTTACCTCTCCCGCTTCGACAAGGCGTTCAAAGAGAACAACACCCCGTTTCCCCACACCTTCTTTAACGACTCCTACGAAGTGTACGGCGCCGACTGGACGCCCGGCTTCTTGGAAGCGTTTGCCAAGCGGCGCGGTTACAAGCTCGAAGAACACTTCCCCGAGTTCTTGGACAAGACACGTTCCGACGCCACGGCGCGTGTGGTGAGCGACTACCGGGAGACCATGTCGGAGCTGCTCATTGAGAACTTCACCGACCAATGGACCGCATGGGCGCACAGCCACGGATGCATCACGCGCAACCAAGCGCACGGTTCTCCGTCCAACCTCATCGACACCTACGCCGCCGTCGACATCCCCGAATGTGAAGGCTTCGGCCTGTCCAACTTGGGCATCGAAGGCCTTCGGCAAGACAACCTCACACGCAAGAACTTCTCCGACCTGACGATGTTGAAGTACGCATCGTCCGCCGCCCACATCACCGGCAAGCCCTTCACGTCGTCCGAGACGTTCACATGGCTCACCGAGCATTTCCGCACGTCGCTCTCGCAATGCAAACCCGACATGGACCTCATGTTCGCGCAGGGCGTGAACCACGCCTTCTTCCATGGCACCCCCTACTCGCCCAAGGAGGCGCGCTGGCCGGGCTGGAAGTTCTACGCCTCGGTAGACATGTCGCCCACCAACAGTATATGGCGCGACGCCCCCTCCCTCTTCGAGTACATCACCCGTTGCCAGTCGTTCTTGCAGGCAGGCAAGCCCGACAATGACGTCCTGCTCTACCTTCCCATATACGACATCTGGCAGGAGAACCCGGGACGCGCCTTGCTTTTCAGCATCCACGACATGGCGCGGTTCGCCCCCAAATTCATCGAGACGGTGAACGACATCTGGCAGTGCGGATACGACATGGACTACATCTCTGACAAATACTTGATGACAACCCGTGTGGACGGCGGACGGCTCGTCACCACCGGCGGCACCGCATACAAGGCCATCATCGTCCCCGCCGTGCAGCTCATGCCTGTAGAGACGCTCAAGCAACTCTTGAAGTTGGCCCAAGCCGGCGCCACCGTTGTCTTCACCGGAAACTATCCGCAAGACGTGCCGGGCTACGGCCAATTGGAAAAGCGGCGCAAAGCCTTCGCGCAATGGCAGGCACAGCTGCCTGCCGTGGGCTCCTTTGAGACAAGCGTGGCAACACCCTGCGGCAAAGGCCGCGTCATCACCGGCAGCGACTACCTTGCCACCCTGCAGCAAACGGGCGCTTTGGTCGAAGAGATGAAGTCCGTCTACGGCCTGCAAGCCATCCGCCGCGCCGACGCCGACGGGTACCATTACTTCATCGCCTCGCTGCAAAGCAAGGGCGTGGACGCATGGGTGACGCTCGCCGTGCCCGCTGAAAGCGCCATGCTCTTCAACCCCATGACAGGCGAAAAAGGAGCGGTCGAAGTGCGTCAGGAAGACGGCAAGGCCGCCGTGCGTCTGCAACTTCATTCGGGCGAGAGCGTCATCCTGCAGACGTTCAACCACCCCTTGACAAGCGAAGTGGAAACGTGGCATTACCTGAAAGAGCAACCCGTGAGCCTTGGCTTGGACCACGGCTGGACGCTCCATTTCTTGCAGAGCGAGCCACGGGTAGACGGCACCTTCCCCATCGACACGCCCTCGTCTTGGACAAGCATCGACCACCCCGAAGCCACCACCACGATGGCCACCGGTGTCTATACCACCACCCTCACCCTGCCCGACATTCCTGCCGACGACTGGCTGCTCGACTTGGGCGACGTGCGTGAAAGCGCCCGGGTGCGCATTAACGGCCAAGAGGCAGGCTGCGCGTGGGCTGTGCCCTTCCGTCTGAAAGTGGGCAAGTGGCTGCATCAAGGGGAGAACACCATCGAAGTAGAAGTGACCAACCTGCCTGCCAACCGCATCGCCGACATGGACCGCCGGGGCGAGAAGTGGCGCATCTTCAACGAGATAAACATGGTGAAATTGGACTACAGCCCCGGCCTTTACGACGACTGGCCGCCCATGCCCTCTGGCTTGAACAGTGCGGTAAAGCTCATTCCGGTGGACTACGAGTAACCGCCGCGTCACTGATATATATACCATATATAATATATACCTACAGCAAGCGCCCGGCTTTCAACCGCTGCCGTTTGCCGCTTACAACCCACGGACAACAAACTTAGAAAAAGAGAACAATATGAAAAACAAACAAAGAAAAACCACATTATGCCTGCTGGCGCTGCTCGTGGCATCGGGCGCCGGCGCACAATCCTTCAAGTTCGATTTCAGCACCGACAAGAAGGTAAAAGAGGGATACACCAAAATCACGGCCGACGACCGTTACAGTGCCGAAACAGGCTACGGCTACGACCTGCAACCCTCGCCCGACGGCAAGGGAACCGCACCCTTCTTCTTCTCGGTCGCCGTGCCCGACGGCAACTACCGTGTCACCGCCGTGGTGGGAAGCAAGCGCGCCGCCGGCGAGACCGTCATCCGCGCAGAATCGCGCCGCCTCTTCTTCGAGCCGGTGTCCACACGCAAAGGCCAAACCGTGGCTTGCACCTTCACCATCAACAAGCGCGACCTTTACATCACCCCCGAAGAAAAGGTGCGCATCAACAAGCGCGAGGAAGGCAAGCTCAATTGGGACGAGAAGCTCACGTTGGAGTTCAACGGCGACGCGCCGCAACTCTCCGAGCTGATTATCGACAAAGTAGACGACGTGCCCACCGTGTTCCTTTGCGGCAACTCCACGGTGGTTGACCAAGACAACGAGCCGTGGGCCAGCTGGGGACAGATGATACCCCGCTTCTTCAACGACAGCGTTTGCTTCGCCAACTACGCCGAGTCGGGCGAGAGCGCCAATACCTTCCTTGCCGTGGGCCGCTTGAAGAAGGCGTTGACCTTTATGAAGGCTGGCGATTACCTCTTCATGGAGTTCGGCCACAACGACCAAAAGCAGAAAGGACCGGGCATCGGCGCCTATTATTCCTTCATGACAAGCTTGAAGACCTTCATCGACGAAGCCCGCGCACGCGGTGCCTTCCCCGTATTGGTGACGCCCACCCAACGCCGCAGCTTCGACGCCGACGGCAAGATACAAGACACCCACGAAGACTATCCCGAAGCCATGCGCTGGCTTGCCGCCAAGGAGAACATCCCCTTGATTGACCTCAACGAAATGACACGCACGCTCTACGAGACCTTGGGCGT
>JAJPYW010000059.1 GCA_021204715.1 Prevotellaceae bacterium | reverse complement strand
ATGCTAATTATCGTTAACCGTATGCAGATTCTTTATCATAGTTCATAGGTTGTATCGAAGCACTTCGATAGCACCTATGGAAGCGCTTCGATAGACTGCATGGAAGCGCATCTACTCAACTCATGAAAAGCTTTTCTTGCAAACCAAGCAATACTTTCGTTTGGATGCAAGCAATGTGTTTATGACAGGGTATAAACTCGAATTTGTAGGTGTTACAAACTCGAGTTTGTAGATGCTATAAACTCGAGTTTGTAGCTTGCCTGCATGTAGCCGTTGGAATGTACTCAAAAGGCGCCCTTCAAATGGCGGCCCGGGGTGTTATACCGCCGGCAAGCTGTTGCCGTTGATTTTGCGGTAGAGGTCGAGCGCGAAGACATCGGTCATGCCGGAGATGTAGTCCAACACGGCTTGGATTCTTTCATACAAGGTGGGCGCCATGATGTTGTATTGGCTTGAGACGCGGCCTATCAGCAGGCGGGAGTAGGTCTTTTCGGGCGAGCATACGGCGTCGATCATCAACTCCAAGAGCGTGGTGATGATGCGGAAGCCGGCCAGCTCGATGTCGAGCACATCGCGCGCGCAATAGATTTTTTCCTTGGACAGCTTGGCACACCGGGCGTAAGCGGCGGCGGGCAGCGGGGAGATGTGGTCGATGAGACTCCCCTCGAACGTGCCCTCCATGATGGATTGTTCACCGGCAAGGAAAGCCTTGACGCACTCTTGCACCAACAGCCCGATGGCCGACGAGCGCAGGTAGGCCACCTGTTCGTTGATGTCGCTCACCTTCTCGAAGACAGAGAGGATGTGCGCCCGGCGCCCGGGGGTGAAGTAGGCAAAGAGCAACTCCTTGGTTTCGGCGGTGGTGAGTATCTTGAGCTTGTGGGCGTCTTCTATGTCCATGAGCTGGTAGCAGATGTCGTCGGCGGCCTCCACCAAATAGACCAACGGGTGGCGGGCGTAGTGCAAAGGCGCGTCGCTCTTCTTGCAAATACCAAGCTCTTCGGCTATGCGGCGGAAGCTCTGCTCTTCGGTAGTGAAAAAGCCGAACTTGGACTTGCCTCCTGCCAAGGAAGAGGCGTAGGGATACTTCACGATGCTTGCCAACGTGGTGTAGGTGAGCACGAAGCCTCCTTTGCGGCGCCCTTCAAACTGATGTGTGAGCAGGCGGAAGGCGTTGGCGTTGCCCTCGAAATGGGTGAAGTCTTCCCACTGCGCGGCCGTGAGCTGCCCGCCGGCAAACCACCGGCTTTTCAATTCGGCCCCGCCTCCTTCAGAGAAATAAGTGGAGATGGCCCGCTCGCCCGAGTGTCCGAAAGGGGGATTGCCCAAGTCGTGTGCCAAGCAAGCGGCCGAGACGATGGCGCCGATTTCGGGCAGGTAAGTGTGCTGCAAGCAGGGGCGCAAGGCAAGGATGGCCTTGGCAACATCGTTGCCCAAGGAACGCCCCACACACGACACCTCCAAGCTGTGTGTCAACCGGTTGTGCACAAAGATGCTGCCCGGAAGGGGAAACACCTGCGTCTTGTTCTGCAAGCGCCTGAAAGGGGCCGAGAAGACAAGGCGGTCGTAGTCGCGTTGAAACTCAGAGCGGTTCTCGTGCCGCTCCACGTGGTACTCTTCCAAACCGAAGCGCTTGGCCGATATGAGTCTGCTCCAATCCATCATGGCTTCTTTGTTATATTTAACTGCAAAAGTATCACTATTTCGTATAAAAAGCCGTACTTTCGCCCATTAAAATATGAATAGTTTGCCATGCAGATACCTGTCATCAACAAATCCAAACACCCGTTGCCGGCGTATGAGACCGCCCTCTCGGCAGGCATGGACCTCAGGGCCAATTTGGACGAAGCCGTGACGTTGGCACCCATGCAGCGTTGTCTTATCCCCACGGGGCTATACATCGCCCTGCCGCCGGGCTACGAGGCGCAGGTGCGTCCGCGAAGCGGCTTGGCCATCAAGAAGGGCGTCACGGTGTTGAACGCCCCCGGCACCATCGACGCCGATTACCGCGGTGAAATAGGCATCATCCTTATCAACCTTTCGGGGGAACCGTTTGTCATTCAAGACGGGGAACGCGTCGCGCAAATGGTCATCGCCCGCCACGAACACGCCGCTTGGCAAGAGACGCTCTCCTTGGAAGAGACCGACAGGGGCGGCGGCGGCTTCGGGCACACGGGCGTCTAAGCAAAGTTGCGATGAAAAGGCGTGGACTCCATATCATCATCGTGCTGGCGGCCGGCTTGTTGGCGGTGTCGTGCGGCACGTCCAAGCGCCTGGCAAAACAGCAGGAGGGCACGCACGCGGCCTTGACGCCGGAACAACAGCGGCGCTATGACTATTTCTTCTTGGAGTCGGTGCGCTTGAAACTCAAAGAGGAGTACGACGCCGCCTTCGACATGGTGCGCCACTGCTTGGCCATCGATCCCGGCGCGGCGTCGGCACTCTACGAAGTCTCCCAATACTACTCGGCCTTGAAACAGCCCGACAAAGCCGAGGCCGCCTTGGAGAAAGCGGTGGCCGCCGAGCCCGACAACTACTGGTATTGCCAAGGGTTGGCCAACCTTTACCAAAGGCAGAACGAGATGGACAAGGCCGCGGCGCTGTGGGAAGAGATGGTGTCGCGCTTCCCCGACAAGTTGGACCCGCTCTACTCGCTACTGGATACCTATAACCGGCAGGAGGATTACACGCAAGCCATCTACACGTTAAACCGCTTGGAAGAGAAGACCGGAAAGAGCGAGCAACTCAGCATGCAGAAGTTCCGCATCTACCTGCAAATGGACGATGACAAGGGGGCGTTGAACGAGATAGAGAGCTTGGTGGCGGAGTATCCCAAGGACCTGCGCTACCAAGTGGTGCTTGGCGATGTGTACATGCAACGGGGAAAGACCGACGAGGCCTACGACATCTACCGCCGGGTGCTTGACGAGGAACCGGACAATGAATTGGCCATGTACTCGCTCTCGGCTTATTACCAAGAGACGGGGCAGGACTCGCTCTACCGCCTGCAATTGGACACGCTGCTGCTGAACAAAAAGGTGGACGCCACGACCAAGGTGGAGGTGATGCGCCGGCTCATTGTGCAGGATGAACAAGGCGCGCGCGACAGCACACGGGTAATATCGCTCTTCGACCGCATCTTGGATGAGGAGCCCGACGACGCCGCGTTGCCCATGCTCTACGCGCAATACTTGATATCGAAAGGGATGAAAGAGGAGTCGGCCCCGGTGCTGCAGAAGGTATTGGACATAGAGCCGGACAACGCCACGGCGCGCGTCACGTTGCTGAGCGACGCCATAGGCCGGGAGGATACCACGGCGGTGATACGCCTTTGCGAAACGGGCATAGAGACCAATCCCGACATGCCCGAATTCTACTTCTACTTGGCCGTGGCCTACAACCAAGAGGAACGCGACGAGGAGGTGATAACGGTGTGCCGCAAGGCGTTGGACCGCACCGCCGCCAACAGCAAGAAGGAGTTGGTGTCTGACTTCTACACCATCATGGCGGATGCCTGCCACTCCTTGGGACGGAACGAAGAGGCTTACTTGGCTTACGACTCGGCCTTGGTGTACTACCCTTCCAACATCAGCGCGCTGAACAACTATGCTTACTACCTCTCCTTGGAACACCGTGACTTGGACCGGGCCGAGGAGATGAGCTACAAGACCGTGAAGGCGGAGCCTGCCAACGCCACCTATTTGGATACGTATGCATGGATACTCTTCGAGAAGGGCAACTACGCCGAGGCGCGCCTCTACATAGACGAGGCCATGAAGAACGACGGGGCGGACAGTGTGGACATTGTGGAGCATTGCGGCGACATCTATTACATGTCGGGCGACGAAGAGGGAGCGATGGAGTATTGGAAGAAGGCTCAAGAGATGGGCAGTGACTCCAAGACTTTGAAAGAGAAAATACAAAAGAAACGGTACATAGCCCCATGAGAAGAGCGACGGCGGCGCATGGCCGCAAGTTTCATCCATGCCTTAAAGTGTTGTTGTGCTTCCTGCTGTTTGCCTTGTGCCTTGCCGGATGCAAGACTTCGCACAAAGGCTCGCCGGCGCTATCCGGACAACACGAGTACCTGTCATGCAAGGTGAAACTCACCATTCCCACACACGGCGGAGCCGTGTACACCGCTACGGGAACGTTGAAGATGGTAGCCGGCGAGCGGCTGCAACTGTCGTTCTTGATGCCCATACTGCGCAGTGAAGTGGCCCGTGTGGAGGTGACGCCCAATGATGTGTTGTTGGTGGACCGCATGGGCAAGCGCTATGTAAAAGCCACCCGCAGGGAGCTGCGGGGCGTGCTGCCCAAGAAGGCCGGCTTCGCCACGTTGGAGAAGGCGTTGTTCGCCGCCGCCCAGGGCGGTAAACCGCAAACCTTGTCGGGGGCCGACTTGGGCATAACGTCCTTGAAGAAAGGGGAGATAACACTCTCCAATTTCAACTTCGACGCTGTGAAGCTCACGCCCGCCAAGCTCTCTTCCAAGTATAAAGAGGTGTCGTTGAAAGAACTGCTTTCCATGTTGATGAGTCTATGAAACGCCTGCTCTTCTTTATCATTGGCTTTATGTGGTTGGCTTCGCCGCTGCGGGCGCAATCCAACAAGTTGATCGAGGAGTTGGAGAGCCGGCGCGGTGCCTTGCAGCAACAGATAGCGGAATCGGAAACGGTGCTGAACACCACCAAGAAGAGCGTCAGCAGCCAATTGAACGGATTGGCGGCATTGACCGGGCAGATAGAGGAGCGGCGCAACTACATCGCCGTCATAGGCAAGGATTTGGAGACCACCGACCGCGAGCTCGCTTCGGTGAGGCGGCAGCTGAAACGCCTCGAGCAGGAGCTGGCCGACCGCAAGAAGAAGTATGAATACTCCGTGCAATACCTCTACAAGAACCGCTCCATTGAAGAGAAGCTCATGTTCATCTTCTCGGCACGCACGTTGTCGCAAACCTACCGCCGCTTGCGCTACGTGCGCGAGTATGCCACCTACCAGCGGCTGCAAGGCGAAGAAGTGCTCAAGAAGCAAGAACAGGTGAACTTGAAGAAGCAAGAGTTGGAACAGGTAAGGGCCTCGAAGGAGAACCTGCTGAAAGAGCGCGAGGAAGAAGTGGCCAAGCTCGAAGCGCAGGAGAAGGAGCAAAAGACGCTCGTGGCCAACCTGCAGAAGAAGCAACGCAGCTTGCAGCAGGAAATTGCCAAGAAGCGCAAGGAGGCGGGCCAACTGAACGCCCGCATAGACAAGCTCATAGCCCAAGAATTGGAAAAGGCGCGCAAGAAAGCCGAAGAGGAGGCGCGCAAGGCTGCCGCGGCCGCCAAGAAGAACGAAACGGCGGGTGCTACGGCAGCCAAGCCCGCCACGGGGCAGAAGAGCGCCGCCGGCGAAGCCTATACCCTAAGCAAGGAAGACCGGGAACTATCGGACAACTTCACCGCCAACCGCGGGAAGCTGCCCATGCCCGTGAGCGGCCCCTACATCATCGTGAGCCACTATGGAGAGTATAACGTGGCGGGGCTGCGCAACGTCAAGTTGGACAACAAAGGCATCGACATACAAGGCAAGCCCGGCGCCGAGGCGCGCGCCATTTTCAACGGCAAGGTAGCCGCCGTATTCAAGCTGAACGGGCTGTTCAACATCCTCGTGCGGCACGGTGCCTACATATCGGTCTACTGCAATCTCTCCTCGGCTTCGGTGAAACAGGGCGACGAAGTGGCCACCAAGCAGACC
>JAJPYW010000122.1 GCA_021204715.1 Prevotellaceae bacterium | reverse complement strand
GCACTTGCACCGAGTGGCTGCTCAACGTCTCCTACAAGCTCAAAGAGAACGAAGGGTTGCTGCCCGCCGGCTTTGTGGTAGCCAAAGACCAGCTCACGCTCAACCCCTACACCGCGCCCGCGTTGGAGTTGAAAGACGCCCAACTTAGCAATCAACCTGTCACCGCGCCGCAAGTAAACGAGAACGACGTGAACTACCTCATCGTGTCGGGCGCCGGCTTCCGCATGGAGTTCGACAAGCAGAGCGGCTACTTGGTGAAGTACAATGCCGCCGGCATGGAGCTGATTAAGGACGGAGAGGCGCTCACACCCAACTTCTGGCGCGCGCCCACCGACAACGACTTCGGCGCCAACCTGCAACAGAAGTATGCCGTGTGGAAGCACCCCGAAATCAAGCTGACAAGCTTGGCACAACACGCCGAAGGCAACCAAGTGACAGTGGAGGCGCAGTATGACATGCCCTCCCTTTCGGCACAACTGTCGTTGACCTACGTCATCAACAACGCCGGCGCCATGAAAGTAACGCAGAAGCTCACTACAGACAAGAGTGCCAAAGTGTCCAACATGTTCCGCTTCGGCATGCAACTGCCCATGCCGCGCAGCTTCGAGACCGTGGAATACTACGGCCGCGGCCCCGTGGAGAACTATGCCGACCGCAACCACAACACCCTGTTGGGTGTCTACCGTCAGACGGTCAGTGAGCAATTCTATCCCTACATACGCCAGCAAGAAACCGGCACCAAGACCGACATCCGCTGGTGGAAGGTACTCAATGCCGGCGGCAACGGCATCGAGGTGGTGGCCGACGCGCCCTTCTCTGCATCGGCCCTGCACTATACCATCGACTCCTTGGACGAAGGCTGGCAGAAGCACAACGGCCACTCTCCCGAAGTAGAGGAAGCCGACCTGACCAACCTGTGCATCGACAAGGTGCAGATGGGCTTGGGCTGTGTGAACAGCTGGGGAACTGTTCCCCGCCCCGAGTACCAGATACCCTACGGCGACTATGAGTTCAGCTTCATCGTCACCCCGGTACACGCCCAAGTAGCCACACTTTGAACAACCAAAAATCAACCGGTATGAACAAACATTTGATAACCCAATTCAAGAAATGGTGCGTCTGCCCGCTGTTGGCCTTCGGCCTTGTCAGCGCCAACGCACAGAACCCCGTGGAGTTTAAGTTATGGCCCGACGGCGCGCCCAACAGCAACGGCCTTACCCAAGAGGAGGCGGCGGCGCGCCACATCACCTACATAGCCGAGCCCACGCTGAGTGTTTACGTGCCAGAGACACCTTGCGGACTCGCCGTCATCGCCTGCCCCGGCGGAGGCTACGACCACCTCTCCATGGAGAATGAAGGACACGACATGGCCGGCTGGTACAACGCCCAAGGCATTGTCTATGCCGTGCTGCAATACCGCATGCCGAACGGTCACAACGACGTTCCCTTGAGCGACGCCCACCAAGCCATACGCATCATGAGGGCGCATGCCGGCGAGTGGGGCATCAAGAAGTTGGGCATCATGGGCAGTTCGGCAGGCGGCCACTTGGCTTCCACCGCGGCCACCCACTTCACGGACGAGACACGTGTAGACTTCCAGATACTCTTCTATCCGGTCATATTGACCGACATTGCCAAGTCGCACAAAGGCTCCGTGAGGAACCTCTTGGGCGAGAATCCGTCGGACGAGCTGCTTGCGCTTTATTCCAACGACTTGCAAGTGACCGAACAGACGCCGCCGGCCTTCATCATGCACTGCACGGACGACAACGCCGTGCCCGTGGTGAACAGCGTCAGCTACTACTTGGCATTGCTTGCCCACGGCGTGCCCGCCTCGATGCACATCTGGGACCAAGGCGGACACGGTTGGGGCTTCCGCGACAGCTTCAACTACAAGCCCCAGTGGCAGGATGAGCTCGGCAAATGGTTGGAAAAGATAAAAGCAAGCGTGGAATAGCGTGTAACCCGGCAACGCAAACGCCCACCTGCAAGACAGCTTCGAGCTATCATCTCGACGGCTTTCATTCATAACTTGGAAGCGCTTCCGTACACCTTACGGAAGCGCTTCCTTTTTTATATGCAACCGTTTCCTTCCATTTTACGGAATCGATTCTTTACTTCTACAAACTCGAGTTTATAGGGGTTACAAACTCGAATTTATAGGTGTTATAAACTCGAGTTTATAGAATATAACGAATACATTCCATGCAGTCTATCGAACCGCTTCCATGCAGTCTATCGAACCGCTTCCATGCAGTCTATCGAACCGCTTCGATAGCACCTATGCAAGCGCTTCGATACAACCTCATCTATGCGTTCATCAGAAACCCCCTTGGTTGATGTCGCTCCGCAAGGAACGCATCGGCAGAAACCTCCTGCCGCTATTTGTTCCTTGCATGCAAAAGCCGAAGGACGGCCGCAAAATATATTTGCCTTTCCCGCTATGTGGCTTTCCAAATTATCCCTATCTTTGGAAGCGGTGTAATCACATCGCATTGTAGCCGTATATACACCTTATTTATTATATACTTATTATGACTTGTATGAAGAGACTTTTGACCGCTTTGACAGCTATGCTGACGCTGACCGTGGGGGCATACGCACAGCAGACACCCGAACCCTCGTTGTATGGAACGGGCAGCTGGGACGCCGCTTCGTTGGGCAACCACCGTGTTGTCGTGGCGGTGGACAAGCGGGCCGACGCGGTACTTGCCACGCCCCGGTGGCGCCGCAGGGATACCAACCCTTTGGCGAAGAACATCATTGTGGTGGATGCGGCCACGGGCAACCGCATAGCGAACGTAACGCGCTTCGGCATCACCCGCGAGCGGGGCGAGATTGCCTTCCAGCCGGCGACCGTGCCGGGCGAGTATTACATCTATTACCTGCAAAACGTCTCTTCGGGCAGCGAGAACTACCCCACGGTGACGTATCCGCCTTTTGAAACGACCGCCGACGACGCATGGTTGAAGAAGAACGGATTGAACGGCAAGAAGGCGCCCTCGTCGCTGCCTGCCGCAAGGGTGGTGCAATACCAAGCTATCGATGCCTTCAACAGCTTCTATCCCATGGAAATCATCGCCACCGAAGCCGAGAAGGAGGCACTCTTGAAGGCGCGTCCCAAGGATGCCTTCCTGCTCTTTACCGAAGACCGCCGGTACCCCATCCGCATGACCATGGACATTCCATACCGCTGGACCGCGCAGACGGCGCCCGCTTTTGAAGGCACGGCCGACAAAGGGGAGTATTATACCTATCAGTTGGGCGTGTGGGCCGCGCGCGCCGAAGTGGAGCACCTGCAAGTGCGTTTCTCCGACTTGGTCAACAAGGAGACGGGCGCGAGGATACCCTCATCGGCCATGACCTGCTTCAACACGGGCGGTACGGATGTAACGGGCACGGTGTTCCGCAAGGATTGTTCGGTGCCCAAAGACCGGGTGCAGGCGCTCTGGATAGGCGTCCGGGTGGACGAGGGGACAGCGGCGGGAACCTACGAAGGCACCGTCACGGTATCGGCCGGGAACGCCGCTTCCCAAACAGTGGACGTTGCCTTGACCGTATCAGGGAACGTCATAGCCGACCACGGTGACAACGAGCCGTGGCGCCAGTCGCGCTTGCGTTGGCTTGATTCCACCATCGGCTTCGACGACGAGCCGGTAACGCCTTACACGCCCGTCGAGTTAGACGGACAGAGGCTTTCCATATTGGGGCGCGACATCACGCTGGCCCCGGGTGGACTGCCTGCCGCCATTACTTCTTACTTCGAGGAGACAATGACTTCCATTGGCACCAAGGGACGCGCTTTGCTCGCCGCTCCCATGGAGTTCACTGCCGACGGCGGCGACTGGGAGAACTTGGACTTTGCCTTTACCAAGCGGAAACGGGGTGCCGTGGCTTGGAAAGCGACCAACCGGAACGACCGCTTCTTGATGCAGCTTGAAGGGGAATTGGAGGCGGACGGGAACCTCACCTGCCAAGTGATGTTGACAGCTCTTGAGGACGCTTCGGTGGAGGACATCGCCCTTCATACGCGGCTTGCTCCCGGCGTGGCCAAATACATGATGGGCTTGGGAGAGAAAGGCGGCTGTTGCCCTTCGGCAATCGACTGGAAATGGGCCGTGGAGAAGAATCAAGACGCTATATGGACGGGCGACGTGAACGCCGGCTTGCAGCTGCGCTTCTACGACAACCGCTACGAGCGTCCGCTCAACACGAACTTCTATCAGCAGCAACCCTTGCGCATGCCGGCCTCTTGGTGCAACGGCGGTAACGGCGGCATCCGCTTGGAGCAGGAAGCACAAGGCACCTTGATCGACGCCTATTCGGGCCGGCGCGAAGTGAAGAAGGGAGAGCGGCTTTACTACTATTTCAACGTGCTCGTCACGCCCTTCCGCACCATCGACACAGACAAGCATTGGCGAAACCGTTATTACCACAAATACGCTTTCGTGGACGACATCGCCGATTTCGGCGCCAACGTCATCAACGTGCACCACGCCACGCGCGTGAACCCCTTCATAAACTATCCTTTCTTGCGCCCCATGGAGATGAAGTCATACGTGGACGCGGCGCATGCAAGGGGCATGAAGGTGAAGATATACAACACCGTGCGCGAGCTCTCCAACAGTTGCGCCGAGCTCTTTGCCTTGCGCAGCTTGGGCGGTGAAATCTTCTCCAAGGGGCCGGGCGGAGGCTTCTCTTGGCTGCAAGAGCACTTGGACCAAGACTACTTGGGCGGCTGGTTCGTGCCCGAGCTGCAGGACGCCGCTTTGGTGACCACCGGCGTGTCGCGCTGGCACAACTACTACATGGAGGGGCTTGACTGGTTGATGAAGCACGTGGGTATAGACGGCCTTTATATAGACGACTTGGCCTTCGACCGCACCGCTATCAAACGGGTGCGCAAGATATTGAACGGCAACAACCCCGACGCGCTCATCGACCTGCACTCGGCCAACCAGTTCAACAAGAACGACGGCTTCGCCAACAGCGCCAACCTGTACTTGGAACACTTTCCTTACTTGGACCGCTTGTGGTTCGGCGAGTATTTCGACTACAACCTGCCGCCCGACTACTGGTTGGTGGAAGTGTCGGGCATACCCTACGGCTTGATGGGCGAGATGCTTTGGGAAGGGGGCAACAAATGGCGCGGCATGCTCTACGGCATGACCGGCCGCAGCGGTTGGGGCGTGGACAACCGCCCCTTGTGGAAGCTATGGGACGACTTCGGCATGAACCGCAGCGAGATGATGGGTTATTGGGTAACGGACAACCCGGTAAAGACGGGCAGCGACAAGACGCTTGCCACGATATACCGCCATGCCGACGGGAAGAAAGTGTTGTTGTCGTTAGCCACTTGGGAGGATGCCGACGCCCCGGTGACACTCTCTGTAGACTGGGAGCGGTTGGGGCTTGATCCCGATAAAGTGACCTTGCGCGCGCCCGCCGTCGACGACTTCCAAACGGAGCGCTCATGGAAGCCCGGCGAGACGATTACCGTGCCGCAAGGCAAAGGATGGCTCATTGTAATGGAAGAAGATGGCGGCTACTCCAAGGAGTAGTAAGGGAAGTTTGTCATTTTATTATTATTTAAGCAATTTACAGGCGGAAACTTTTGCTCGTAAGCAAAAGTTTCCGCATATTTGCAGTGGTCTAAGTGACACTTTGATTACTCGGGGCCGATAAAGAGCGTCTGCTGACAAGTAAGGTAATCTTTATACATATACTATTATGAATATCGAACGAATTATCTCCTCATTGGAGGCCAAACATCCCGGCGAGTCCGAATACCTTCAAGCCGTTAAAGAGGTATTGC
>JAJPYW010000240.1 GCA_021204715.1 Prevotellaceae bacterium | reverse complement strand
CAACTATATTTATGGCGAGACGTTGGTGGAGCCGGAGATTCTCTTGCCCGACAACGCCGCCTGCCAGCGCCTGCCCGGTACCGACGGCAAGGCCAAGATGAGCAAGTCGTTGGGCAATTGCATCTATCTTTCCGACACGGCCGACGAGGTGAGCCAAAAGATACGGAGCATGTACACCGACCCCGGCCACTTGCGCGTGCAAGACCCCGGGAAGATAGAGGGGAACACCGTCTTTACCTACCTTGACGCCTTCTGCCGTCCCGAGCACTTCCCCCGTTACTTGCCCGATTACCCCGATTTGGAGGCTTTGAAAGCGCACTACCGCCGCGGCGGGTTGGGCGATGTGAAGGTGAAGAAGTTCCTCACGGCCATCATGCAAGAGGTGTTGGAGCCTATACGCGTCAGGCGCAAGGAGTTCGAGAAAGACATTCCCGGCGTCTACGCCATGCTGCAACAAGGATGTCAAGTGGCGCGCGAGGCGGCGGCCGCTACGCTCGACGACGTGCGCAAGGCCATGAAGATAAACTACTTCGACGATGCCGAGCTGATAGCCGCGCAAGCCAAGCGCTTCGGCGGGCAGGCTGAATGTATGAGATAGCTTACGAGCCATTCAGTGAAAAACATCAAGTCATTTGCATGCTTGCCGGCGCTTGTCCTGCTTGTGGCAGGCATGGCCGCCTGCACGGGCGTCGCAAGCCGTGGGCGGTTGTTGCCTTACGTGGACACGCGCACGGGCACCTCGTCGAGCGTGCACACCGCAGGCCTTTTCGGGCAGGCTTCCGAAGAGTTCGGGCAGACGCTCCCTGCTGTATTGGAACCCTACGGTATGAACTTCTGGACACCGCAAACATCAGACGGAGAGGCCAAGTGCGTCGCTCCTTACTACTATGCCGACACCTTGCTGCAAGGCTTCCGCAACTCGCACTGGATTGTGGGCGGCTGCACGCAGGACTACGGCTCCATGACCTTGATGCCCCTTTTCGGACAGTTGCGCTGCCGCCCCGAAGAGCGTGCCGTGCCGTTCTCACACGACAGTGAAGAGGCCACGCCCGCCTATTACGCCGTCTCTTTGCCAAGCGAGTCGTTGCAGGCCGAAATGACCGCCACCTCGCGTGCCGCTATCTTCCGTTTCACCTACGCAAAAGAGGGCACAGGCTATCTGACAGTCAATCCCAACAGCGATGAAGGCGAGGGGAGCGTCGAGATTGATCCCGTGGCGGGGAGGGTGTGGGGCGAGAACCCCGTGCACCGCATCTACCAAGGTTGGGGCGAGCCGGCGGGCTTCAGCGGACACTTCCTGATAGATTTTCCCAAAACCATCACGGGTTACGGCGTGTTCCGCGGCGACACGGTGTATGCCGACAGCACGCGCATCAGCGGGGGCAAGGGCATCGGCGCTTACCTTGCGTTCGATGTAAAGGCCGGGGAAGCGGTATTGGCGAAGGCCTCTTCTTCGTTTGTGGACATGGCGGGCGCCGGGGCCAATATGGAGGCGGAGATTCCCCATTGGGACTTCGATCGCGTGCGCGCCGCATTGACCGATACGTGGGAACGTCGTCTCTCCTTGATTGAGGTGGAGTCGCCCGACCGGGACGCCAAAGCGCTCTTCTACGGCGCCCTTTACCGCGCCTCGTTCCTGCCGCACGCGGTGAACGACGCGGACGGACGTTACCCCGCCTTCTCCGCCGGCACGCCCATAGAGCGACTGCCGCAGGGGGAGACTTATTACGACGATTACAGTCTGTGGGACACTTTCCGCGCCCTGCATCCGCTCGTCACGCTCTTGACGCCGGAACTGAGCGGGCAGATGATGCAGTCCTTGCTCTACAAGTACGAACAGGGCGGCTGGATGCCCATTTTCCCTTGTTGGAACAGCTATACTTCCGAGATGATTGGCGACCACGCCGCGGCCGTCATGGGCGACGCCTACTGTAAGGGCGTGCGCAACTTCGACTTGGAGAAGGCCTACGAAGCCCTGCGCAAGAACGCTTTCGAAACGCCCGGCGACTATGAGACCTACAGGCAGGGCAAGGGGCGCCGTGCGCTCGTTGCTTACTTGAAATACGGGTACATCCCCTTGGAAGACAGCGTGCCCGACGCTTTTCACACCAACGAGCAGGTGTCGCGCACCATGGAGTATGCTTACGATGACTTTGTATTGGCACGCTTGGCCGCCGCTTTGGGCAAGACGGGCGACGAGGCCGTGTTGATGCGGCGGGCCGCCAATTATAGGAACGTCATCAATCCCGGCACGGGGTATGTGCAAGGCCGCCGTGCCGACGGCAGCTTCTTGGACGGGGATAACGCCTTCGGCTTGGCTTCGTTTATCACCGAAGGGGCGCCCTGCCATTACACTTGGTTCGCGCCCCACGACGTCTACGGGCTCATGGCGTGCATGGGCGGCAAGGAACGCTTTGTGGCCAAGCTCGACTCCATGTTCAGTGAAGGGCGTTACTGGCACGGCAACGAGCCTTGCCACCAAGTGGCTTTCATGTTCAACTATGCCGGCCGGCCTTGGATGACGCAGCGGGCCGTGCGCCACATCTTGGACACCGAGTACCACAACGCGCCCGGCGGCTTGCCCGGCAACGACGATGCGGGACAGATGTCGGCTTGGTACCTCTTTGCCGCGATGGGCTTCTATCCTGTCTGCCCCGGCACGCCCTGTTATCTCATCGCTTCGCCCACCTTCCCCAAGCTCACGCTGCATCCCGAAGGCGGCCGCCCCTTCACCGTCGAGGCCGAAGGCGTCTCCCGGGAGAACCGCTACATACAGTCGGCCACCTTCAACGGCCTGCCCTTCACGCGCAATTACCTTACCCATGAGGAGATATTGCAGGGCGGCCTCTTGCATTTCGTCATGGGCCCCGAGCCCAACGAGGCGTGGGGTTCGGCAGACGGGGATTGCCCGCCCGACTTGATGGGGACTGTGGCTGTGGAAGGAGACAAGTGATATATATAATAAGGTATAGGGTAATTTGATGAAGATGTGTCGGCACTTGCACCGTATCAAAAGGGCGCCTTATGATTCTCCCGTTTTCGCCTATGCGTGTGCAAAAAAATCATCAGAATCAACTTCCGACATACGTATAATGCGGTTTTAAGCAAACAATGCACTTCTGAGATGCGTGTGCAAAAGCTCCTTTAAAAACAGCCTCTCATGCACGTAGAAAGCCGATTTTCAAAAAGGGTGGCGAAAACAGGACCGTATCAAAAGGGCGCCTTATGATTCTATGTAAGTTTCGACACACCTTCTCCTTCTACCGCGTCCCGACGCCGCAAAAATTTGGACTTCATTCTGCGGATAGCACCATTTTTATTATTACTTTTGTCTCGTCTATAATCGAGTATATATGGGTAACAGGACAACAAACAAAGATACAGGGGAGTCAGGCCCCTCCTTCTTCGCGCGGATGGGTGCCGTTTTCAAGAATGATACCGTACGTTTCATCATAGGTTTGCTGCTGGTGGTCTTCTCGGTCTACCTGCTGCTGGCATTTACCTCTTTCTTCTTTACCGGCGCGGCCGACCAAAGCATCCTTGACAGCGGCGACGCGCGTGAACTTGCCTCGGTGGACAACGGCGTGAAGAACTACTTGGGCAGCCGCGGTGCCCAGTTGGCCAACTATTTAATCAACGACTGCTTCGGCATTGCCTCCTATTTCATATTGGTGTTCTTGATAGCTGCCGGCGTGAAGCTGATGCGCGTGCGCAAGGTGCGCCTATGGAAGTGGTTCTTCGGCTGTGCCTTGGTGATGATATGGTTCTCCCTGCTCTTGGGCTTCGCTTGCAAGCCCTTCTATGAGGATACTTTCCTGTATTGGGGAGGCATGCACGGCTACAACGCTTCCAACTGGTTGGTGTCGCAGATAGGCGTGCCCGGTGTGTGGATGTTGCTCATTGTTACGGGCATTATCCTGCTTATTTGGTGGAACGTGAAGACCATCGGCTGGTTGCGCAAGATTTTCTCTTTGGGGTTCGTAAAGCGGAAGGAGAAGCAAGCGGCCGCTGAAGGTACCGTGCCCGGGGAGTTCACCGACTCGTGGACTGCACAGGGCCGTGCCGGTGCTTCGAGCGCTGCCGCCGCCACTGCCGGTGCCGCCGGTGCCGCCGGTGGAGACGCGTCCGTGACGGATGCCCAAGGCAATGCCGCCGCTGCCTCCGCGCTTGCCCCCGCTGCCTCCGCCGAAGTGCTTCCCGAACCGGAAAGGGAGCATGCCGGCACGATTGAACTCAACCCCACGGCTTCCACGGCCGCTCTTGCCGCCGGCGGCGACGGCGATGTGCCCATGACCATTGTCACTCCCACGGACACGCCCGCCGCCGGAGCGCATACACACGAAGCCGTTAAAGACGATCCTGCTTTCGAGGTGGAGACGCCCCGGGAAGAGGAGCCTTCGGAAGAGCGGATGGAACCCTACAATCCCCGTCTCGACTTGGAGAACTACCACTTTCCTTCCATCGACTTGATGAAGCATTTCGACGACAACGGCCCCGTCATCAACATGGAAGAGCAGAACGCCAACAAGGACAAGATAGTGACTACTTTGCGCAGCTTCGGCATCGAGATAAGCTCTATCAAGGCTACTGTAGGCCCCACGGTCACACTCTATGAGATTACGCCCGAGCAGGGCATCCGCATCTCCAAGATACGTGGCTTGGAAGACGACATCGCCTTGAGCCTGTCGGCGCTCGGCATCCGCATCATCGCTCCCATTCCCGGCAAGGGAACCATCGGCATCGAGGTGCCCAACTCTTCTCCCAAGATTGTATCGGGGCAGAGCATCATAGGCAGCAAGAAGTTCCAAGAGTCTACTTACGACCTGCCCATGGCGCTTGGCAAGACCATCACCAACGAGGTGTTTATGGTGGACTTGGCCAAGATGCCGCACGTGCTCGTGGCGGGTGCCACGGGGCAAGGCAAGTCCGTGGGGTTGAACGCCATCATCACTTCCTTGTTATATAAGAAGCACCCTGCCGAGTTGAAGTTCGTGTTGGTCGACCCCAAGAAGGTGGAGTTCAGCATCTACTCGGTGTTGGAACATCATTACTTGGCCAAGCTGCCCGACGAAGACGACGCCATTATCACCGACGTGACCAAGGTGGTGCAGACGCTCAACTCTTTGTGCAAGGAGATGGACTCGCGCTACGACCTGCTCAAGAAGGCGCAGGTGCGCAACGTCAAGGAGTATAACGATCTTTTCATCAACCGCCGGCTCAACCCCGAGAAGGGACACCGTTACATGCCTTACATTGTGGTGGTGATCGACGAGTTCGGCGACCTTATCATGACCGCCGGCAAGGAGGTGGAGCTGCCTATCGCGCGCATCGCCCAGTTGGCCCGTGCCGTGGGCATCCACATGGTCATCGCCACGCAGCGCCCCACCACGAACATCATCACCGGTACCATCAAGGCCAACTTCCCCGCGCGCATCGCCTTCCGTGTCTCTTCCATGATAGACTCCCGCACCATCCTTGACCGGCCGGGTGCCAACCAACTGATAGGACGCGGCGACATGCTCTTCTTGCAAGGCGCCGACCCCATCCGTGTGCAGTGCGCCTTCATAGACACGCCCGAAGTGGCCGAGATTACCAAGTTCATCTCAAAGCAGCAAGGCTATCCCACCGCCTTCTACCTGCCCGAGTGCGAGGATGAGAACGCGGGCGGCAGCTTGGCCGACGTGGACATGGACAAGCTCGACTCCCTCTTTGAAGAGGCCGCGCGCTTGGTGGTCATTCACCAGCAAGGCTCCACTTCGCTCATCCAGCGCAAGTTCTCCATAGGCTACAACCGTGCCGGCCGCATCATGGACCAGTTGGAGAAAGCCGGCATCGTGG
>JAJPYW010000250.1 GCA_021204715.1 Prevotellaceae bacterium | reverse complement strand
AGCTGTTTGAATACGCCATGCACCCGGCACAGTATGAAGCCTACAAGAGCGGCAAAGCCAAAGAAGACTTCTTGGCCGATGTGGAGAAACGCCAGAGCGACCAGTTCAAGAACGCCGGCGAAAACACCAGCACCACCTCCAAACCCCAGACGCTCACCGTGCAGGTGAACGGCGAAGCCTACCGCGTCATGGTGGCCTACGGCGACATAGAGCTCAAGGCAAGCGCCACCGTGGGCGACGAAGTGCCCAAAGGCCCCGGAACCGACGTGGTATCGCCCTTGGAAGGCAAGTTCTTCCTCACCAAGAACACGCAGGAGACTCCCCGCAAGGTGGGCGACAAGGTGAAGAAGGGCGACTTGCTTGGCTACGTGGAAGCCATGAAGACCTACAACGCCATCCGTGCCGATGTAGACGGTACCATCACCGTCATCTGCATGAAATCAGGAGATTCAGTATCTGAAGACGACGTATTAATGAAAATTGGATAATGGAACACATATTTGATAACCTCTATCAAATGACGGCATTCAGCAACATCATTGCCAATCCGTCATTCTTAGTGATGTACGTCATCGCCTTCGTGTTGCTCTACTTAGGCATCAAGAAGCATTACGAACCGCTGCTGCTCGTGCCCATCGCCTTCGGCGTGCTCATCGCCAACTTCCCCGGCGGCGACATGGGTGTGACACAAGCCAACGAGTTCGGCATGGTCATGGTGAACGGAGTGGAGAGGAACGTATGGGAGATGCCGTTGCACGAAATAGCGCACGACATGGGGTTGATGAACTTCATCTACTACCTGCTTATCAAGACCGGTTTCCTGCCGCCCGTCATCTTCATGGGTGTGGGCGCGTTGACCGACTTCGGCCCCATGCTGCGCAACCTGCGCCTGTCCATCTTCGGAGCCGCCGCGCAGCTTGGCATCTTCACCGTGCTGCTCTGCGCCGTGCTCATCGGGTTCACACCCAAAGAGGCCGGAGCCTTGGGCATCATTGGTGGAGCCGACGGCCCCACGGCCATCTTCACCACCATCAAGTTAGCGCCCCACCTGCTTGGCCCCATCGCCATCGCCGCCTATTCGTACATGGCGTTGGTACCGGTCATCATCCCGCTTGTGGTCAAGCTGTTCTGCACCAAGAAAGAGCTTATGATCAACATGCGCGAGCAAGAGAGACTCTATCCAAGCAAGACCGAGTTCAAGAACATGCGCCTTCTGAAGATACTCTTCCCCATCGTGGTGACCACCGTCGTGGCCCTGTTCGTGCCCACGGCCGTGCCCTTGATAGGCATGCTCATGTTCGGTAACCTCATCAAAGAGATAGGTTCCGACACCAGCCGCCTGTTCGACGCCGCCGCCAACAGCATCATGAACGCGGCCACCATCTTCCTTGGGTTGAGCGTGGGCGCCACCATGACCGCCGAGGCCTTCCTGAACTGGACCACCATAGGCATCGTCATAGGCGGATTCTTGGCCTTCGCCCTCTCCATTACGGGCGGTATCTTCTTCGTGAAGCTCTTCAACCTCTTCACCAAGAAGAAGATCAACCCGTTGATAGGTGCCACCGGCCTCAGCGCCGTGCCCATGGCCAGCCGCGTGTGCAACGAGATAGCCACCAAGTACGACCCCAAGAACCACGTGCTGAACTACTGCATGTCCAGCAACATATCGGGCGTCATCGGTTCGGCCGTCGCAGCCGGCGTGCTCATCTCCTTCTTGGGATAACACCGCGGAAGGAGCCAAACAAGGGGACAGCATCGTTTTGATTCCATCCTTTAAAGATATTGCTTGACTATCCGGAGGGTGTGTCTTTTGACACACCCTCATATTATTTCCTTAACTTCTTTACAGATGAAGAGTGAATTAGAAAAATGCTTGGCCGGCGAAGTGTTCAACGGCAGCGACAAGCAGCTACAAGAGATGACCTTGCAGGCCAAGCGGCTGTTGGCCCGGTTGAACGCTGTCGACTTTGCCGACACAGAGCGCAAGCGGCGCATCATGCAGGAGCTTTTCGGCGGCATGGGCGAGAACGTGCATATCGACATTGACTTCCATTGCGAGTACGGGAAGAACATCTTCCTTGGCAACAACGTCATCATCAACATGAACTCCACATTTGTGGACAACAACCGCATCGAGATAGGCGACAACGTGCTCATCGCCTCCAACGTGCAGATATACACCGCCACCCACTCCACCCGGGTGAACGAGCGCCTTGTACAAGACTGGGACGGCACGCGCGGCTTCTGCAACGTAGTGGCCCTGCCGGTGAAGATAGAAGACAACGTGTGGATAGGCGGCGGCGTTATCCTGCTGCCCGGCGTAACCATAGGCAAGAACAGCGTCATCGGCGCGGGCAGTGTCGTCACACACTCCATCCCTGCCGACTCGGTCGCCGTGGGCAACCCCTGCCGTGTCATCAAGCACGTGGACAACGACGCTATACCACCCCAACACCTGCCGCCCATACACAACAGGAAGGACCATTTGGAAGCCTTCGGCCGCCTGCTCGACGTGATGGACCAGCTCAGGGCGAAGTGCCCGTGGGACAAGAAGCAGACCAACGAAAGCCTGCGTCCCAACACCATAGAAGAGACCTACGAACTGTGCGACGCGCTCATTCGCGATGACAAGAGCGACATCTGCAAAGAGCTTGGCGACGTGCTGCTGCACGTCATCTTCTATGCCAAGATAGGTTCCGAAACGGGCGATTTCGACATCAAGGACGTGTGCGACCGCCTGTGCGAGAAGCTCATCTACCGCCATCCCCATGTGTTCGGCACCGTCAAGGCCGACACCGCCGGCGAGGTGTGCAAGAACTGGGAGCAACTGAAGCTACACGAGAAAGGAGGCAACAAGACCGTACTTAGCGGCGTGCCCGCCGCCCTGCCTGCACTCATCAAGGCCTACCGCGTGCAGGACAAGGCAGCCAACGTGGGCTTCGACTGGGAAGAGCGCGGGCAAGTGTGGGACAAGGTGAAAGAGGAGATTCAAGAGTTTGAGAAGGAAGTCCAAAGCATGGACAAGCCCAAGGCCGAAGCCGAGTTCGGCGACGTGCTCTTCAGCCTCGTCAATGCCGCCCGCCTCTACAAAATCAATCCCGACAACGCCTTGGAGCATGCCAACCAGAAGTTCATCCGCCGCTTCAACTATGTAGAGGCCGCGGCCAAAGCCCAAGGCAAGAGCCTCTCTGAAATGACCTTGGAAGAGATGGACAGCTTGTGGAATGAAGCGAAAGCGACAGAAAATAAAGCGTAAAAGGCATCAGTAGTTAGGAAAAAGAAAGAACGGGGATGTGTCAAAAGACACACCCCCGTTCTGCATATAGCTTTACGTATGAAATGAATGTCTTGGGCGGAAACAACAACGGCCTTTCACAGGAGAGCCGTCACTTGCGCGCCTCTTTAGGTTTCGGTGCGGGGTCCCCTTTGGGACGCATGCCCTTCAACAAGTCGCGGTGGAACTGCATCTCGGCCTTTTGCACTTGGTATATCTGCTTGGCCGAAAGAATCTTCCGGAACTTCTCGTAGTAGCTCTTCTCCAAGCGGTCGGAGGCCATGCGCGCGTCATACACACCCTCCATCAACGAGTTGTATTGCTCTTCGGTGGTAGCCTCGTCTTCGCCTTGGCGCAACAGCTTCCACACTTTGTCGTTAAGTTCCCGCTTCTTGTCCTGCAACTCGAAGTAGAGCGGGAAAAACTTGTCGGCCTCGTCTTGCGTGAGCTTGGCCCGTTCCATGATGTAGGCCCGCTGCTTGGCTTGGAACTCTTGGGGCGACAAGTGTTGGTCGCAACCGTCGGCTGCTTGCAACCACGGGGTGAAGGCCACCATCATCAAGCATAATAAAAACAGTTTCTTCATCTCTTTGAATCGGTCGGTTAAGTGAATGTATTGCAAAAGCGGTCACTCCTCGGCATCGGCCAAGTAGACGTAGAGCGAGTAGTCGTCCATCATGGTGTTCTCCATGGCCATATTGATGTACTGCATCTCGCTTTCGGCCTCGTCGAGCGCCAAGGCTTCGGCAGGCTGCGTGGCATCCCCGCGCAAGGAGGAGGCCACCCGGATGATGAGCGCGGCCCCCACGAACATGGCGGCCATGTACCCCCACGGCTTCAGCCGCTCCCAGCGGGTAGGCGCATGCGGCGCAAAGAGGGGCTTCTCCCGCTCGGGAAGGTGCTCCATGACCTGCGGGACGAGGCGCTCGAAATATCCCTCGGGCACGCGGAAAGCGTTCTCCGTCCCCACCTTTCTGAGTATGTTGTCTTCTTCTTTCATCTTTTTTATCTCCTCCTTGTATTGGTTAGACACGCTTTGCTTGTAAAGGTTTAAGGCATACCCTTAAAAAACTCAAGCGCGCGCTTTTTATTTATCTCACTCGACGCACTCCTCTTCTATGAACTTGGCTATCTTCTTGACGGCATGGTGGTAAGAGGCTTTCAACGCCCCTACCGACGTGCCGAATATCTCGGACATCTCTTCATACTTCATCTCTTGGTAATACTTCAAGTTGAACACCATGCGCTGCTTCTCGGGCAGCGTGAGCAAGGCCTTCTGCAAGGCCAACTGCACCTTGTCGCCGTTGAAGTAGGCATCTCCCTCGAGCTTCTGCAAAGCCGACGCGTCGGCATCGTCCAAAGAGACCGTGGCGGCGGCGCGTTGCTTGTTCAAGAAGGTGAGGCACTCGTTCAGGGCGATGCGGTAGAGCCATGTGGAGAGCTTGGCCTCGCCGCGGAAGTAGCCTATGTTTATCCATGCCTTGACAAAGGTGTTCTGCAGCAGGTCGTCGGCGTCCTCGTGGGAGAGCACCATACGGCGTATCTGCCAGTACAACTGCTCGCTGTACTGCTTGACAATCAGCTCGAATCCTTGACGCACCGTCGTTTCGTCCTGCAGCAGCGCGCGGATTTCACGTTCATCATCTTGTTGCTCCATAGCTCTGTTCACCTTCTTTTCACCGTTCTTTATATGGGTACACAAAGGAACTCTTCGGCCAGCCCGGTCTGCGGAAAGATAGCCTTGGCCTCTTCCAACAACAAGCTTTCGTCCACATAGCGGGCCGAGAAATGGCCTATCAACAAGCGCTTCACGCCTGCATCGGCGGCGATGCGGGCAGCCTGCGCCGCGGTGGTGTGGAACGTCTGTGCGGCGCGCGCCTCTTCAGCCGTGGCGAAGGTGGCCTCGTGAAAGAGCAAGTCCACACCCCTTACCTGCTCCACCACCGAGGGGATGCACAGCGTGTCCGAACAGTAGGCATACCGCCTTGGCGGGGCCGAAGGCACTGTCAAGCGGGCGTTGGGCACCACCGTTCCGTCGGGCGTCACGTAGTCGGCTCCCTCGCGTATAAGGTTCAGCTGCTGCACCGGTATGTGGTAGAAGTCGGCCATCTCGCGCACCAAGTGGTTGGGGCGCCGCTTCTCGGCAAAGAGGAAGCCGCAACAGGGCAACCGGTGACACAGGGGAATGGTGGTCACGGTAAAGGAGCGGTCTTCGTAGAGGAGCGCCGGCTCCTTGTTGCCGAATACGTGAAACAGCACCGGGTAGCTCATCTCTTGGTTGAAATAGGTCACGAGCGGTGCGAAGAGTTCTTCCAATCCCTCGGGCCCGTAGACGTGCAGTTCCTCCTTGCGTCCCAACAAGTTCAACGTGGAGACAAGCCCCATCAACCCGAAGCAGTGGTCGCCGTGCAAGTGTGAAATGAAGATGGCCTTCAAGCGGGAGAACTTCAACCGCGCCTTGCGCATCTGCATCTGCGCCCCTTCCCCACAGTCAATCATGAACAGCTTGCCCCGCACGTCCACCACCTGCGAGGCGGGGAAATGACGGGTAGTGGGCAACGCCGAAC
>JAJPYW010000120.1 GCA_021204715.1 Prevotellaceae bacterium | reverse complement strand
CGCAACTGAACATGCTCTCCACCACGTGCCACAACTACTTCGGCTCGGTGTGCGGCGCCTCGGTGAACGGCCGCTTCGCCAAGTTCGCCATCTCCGACGGCACCTCGCCGGCACACGGTGCTGACACCGGGGGGCCTACGTGCGTGGTCAAGTCTTTAGGCAAGCTCGACCAGACCAAGTCGGGCGGCACGCTGCTGAACGTGCGCTTCGTGCCCCAACTCCTTGCACGCGAGGAGGACTTGAAGAAGTTGGTGTCGCTCATCCGCACCTACTTCGCCATGGGCGGACACCACATCCAGTTCAACGTGGTCGACACGGAGACGCTGCTTGACGCGCAGCAGCATCCCGAGCAGTACCGCGACTTGTTGGTGCGTGTGGCAGGCTACTCCGACTACTTCAACGACATGACCGAGCAGCTGCAGAACGAAATCATCGCCCGCACGCTCAACGAGGCGTTCTAAAAGGCGACACCCGTATATACCACCATGAGCCTCCTGTTCGACATCAAGCGCTTCTCCATCAACGACGGGCCGGGCATACGCACCACCCTCTTCATGAAGGGTTGCCCCTTGCACTGCGTGTGGTGCCACAACCCCGAAGGCATCTCGGAAAGGGCGACGCGGCTCTACAACCGAAAGAAGTGCATCGGCTGCGCCTCGTGTGTGGCGGCGTGCCGGCAAGGCGTGCTGCGGCTCACGAATGAAGGCGTCGTGGCAGGCGACGGCTGCGTGCTGTGCGGCAGGTGTGCCGAAGCGTGTCCCTCCAAAGCCATGGAGATGGCGGGCAAAGAGTGGAAGTTGGAGGAGCTGATGAACGTCATAGAGAAGGAACGGCAGGTGATGACCGAGTCGGGCGGGGGCGTGACCGTGTGCGGCGGCGAACCCATGATGCACCCCGCCTACTTGGTGGAGTTATTGGAAGAGGTGGGCAGGCGGGGCTTCCACCGGGCGGTAGACACTTCGCTCTTCGCCGCCTGGGGCAACGTCAGGCAGGTGATGGCGTGCTGCGAGCTCTTCCTCATTGACTTGAAGCTGATGGACAGCTCGCTGCACAGCCGCTACACGGGCGTGCGCAACGAAACGATATTGGAGAACATCGCCTTGGTGAGCCGTGCCGGCCATCCCTACTGGATACGCATCCCGCTGATTGTGGGAGTGAACGCCGACAAGGAGAATCTGCAAGCCTCGGCGCGCTTCCTTGCCTCGCTGCCCACGCCGCCCGAAGTGGTGAACCTGCTTGTCTACCACGACATAGGCAAGGGAAAGCACGCCCGCATGGGCACCCTCTACAACCCGGAGCACATTCCCATGCAAGCGCCCGATGAAGAGGAGCAAAAAGAAGCCGTAGCCCTCTTCGAGGGCTACGGTCTGCAAGTGCGTATAGGAGGCTAATTTACCTTCAACAGCAACGTAGCGTTGCCACTGTCCTCCCACTCGGCCACGAGGCTGCGGTAGTCGGCATAACAGTCGGGCGTGATGAGTTGTTTGTCGAGCTTGAGCGAGCGTACCACCGTCACTTGGTTGCCCTCCACCGTGACCGCCATGCGCCAAGCACCCACGCTGTTCACCTTCTCACGGGTGCCTTGCGGCGTGCAGAGCGCCGTGCCTTCGGGCAGCGTCATGGTACACGTCAAGGTCTCGTCTATCTTGCGGGGCAGCAACAAGTTGGCCGTGCGTCCGCTGTAACCCACGTTCAAGTGCGCGCGCGCCTTGTCGGGCAACGTCACCACACGATAACCATCGGCCGGCACGGTGCCGGTGGCGTCCGTCAGCTCCAAGGCATCCGTTATGTTCACGGGAGCGGGCGCCTCCAAAGCCACCTCCACGCCGTTCAACGTGCGCAAGGGCAAGTATTCACCCAAAGCGGCCGCTTGCGGGGAGTCGATGAAGAGCCCCGACACGGCGGCCAATCCCATACAGTCGGCGTCAACGGCCTTCACTTGATAAGCCGCCTTCACCTCGGCGGGCAGCCCGGCCGCGGCAAGCAGCCCGGCAAGCAAGTTCAGCTTCTCGGCCTCGGTACCGTAAGCGGTACGTATCACTTCGGCGGCGGGACGGATGCGGTAACCCGTCTCCTCCAAGGAGAGCGCACAATCGCCCAAGCCGTCCACATACCCCTTCAAGCACGCCGCGGCGTCTTGTGGATGCTCCTGCAAGAGCTTCCGGGCAAGGGCTGTCACATCGGCGTCGCCGGCAGCGGTGAACTGTGCCTGCAACACGCCGAGCGACTCCTTCATCGAAGCGTAGGTGTTGGCCAAGATTACGCGCACGTTGCCCGCCAAGGCTTGGTTGGGCTCCCGCAAGTAAGGGCAGGCAGGCACATCCTTCAAGCTCCAAGCCACCGTCTTGTTGCCGTCGGCCACGGTCACTTCGGGTGTGTCGTCACCGTTCACAAGCGCGTAGTGCAACGGCCGGTCTTCGGGCACGGTTACGCTAAACAGGTATTCTTTCACCGGCGAGGCTTGCTCTACGGTGGCGCATACGTCCAATGCGGGCAGGTAGCCGGCCTCGGTGGTCACGGAATAGTCCAAATAGATGGTGGCGCCCCGCTCCAAGCCGGTGTGCACGATAACCATCTCTTTCAAGCCGTTGTAAGCCGGCGCATTGGCGGCCTCACGGGGAAGGCACTCAACAAAGGCGTTCTCGGGCGTTTGAATGACGGTACCATCGGCCTGCTTTGTGTACGACTCGTGTATCGTCAGCCGTTGGTAAGCCGGATTGTACACGATGAACGTCTCACCATACTGGCTGATTACCGGATGGCTGTACAGGGAGAGTTCCTCGGTCACCCGCATTTCCTCGCTGCCGTCGGCATGCAGCACGTAACGCTTCTCCAATTTGCCGAACTCCGACTCGTCTTCGGCCGCCTTCACCTGCATGAAGGGCGACAATGCCAGCACCCCCATACATACATATATATAATAAGCTACTCTTTTCATACCGCTTTTATTTTTTGATTAACAGATAGTCTCCATAACGCTTGTGCGCCTCCACCGCCCGGCGGAAGTTCTCCCAGTCTGCCGCCTCGTACACCCGCTTCTTCAGCGCGAGGTGGTTGTAGAGCGTCACCTTGCCGCCGGCCTGCGAAAGCGAGCCCACGAAGTCGGCGGCCTGCCCCTCGACGGCATCATGCTTGTCCTCACCCGCCAAGCTGTATCCATCGGGCAACTCGACGGTCTCGTCGAGTTCCACCAAGCGCGAGCAGCTGTCCTTGAAGCCGTACTTGCGCTCTTCCACGCCCGTGTCTATGCGCAGGTAGGTGCGCACTTGGTTGTAGAGATTGTTCATCAGCAACGGCTTGAACAGCATCGTGCCCTCCCCGCTCTTGACGGCGTAATCGGGAATCTCGTATTGGAAGGTAATCTCGATGGGCGCCTCTTGGTACTTGCGCGGCTTCTCCCCATAGTCCACGTTTACCAACACCGCCTTGGGCGACACGTTCAAAAGCTGTCGCTCCAACATCTCGCCCCACTGGTTCTTCTGTCCCCGGGTGAAGGTGCTGCGTATGTTGCTGTCGCTCTGACCTTCGGCCGTGATGGTGAAGGTACCCCGCAGCGTGCCGTCGGCATCGAGCGCGCTCTCGGCCGTCATGCGCGCGTAGTGGTTCTCGGGAGCCGAAAGGGGTGTCTCCCGCAAGTCAGACCCTTCGGGAATACCCGGCAGGTAGTTCTGCTGCTGCTCGGCACTGCTCCACAGCTCGCGGCAGAAAGGCACCCACGTGGGGTCGAGCGGCATATAAGAGCCGTCTTCCAACTTCACCACCACCACGCAATGGTTGAAATGGTCGGCAGGAATTCTTTCAATGCGGCTGCCCGCCATCGTCATGGCAGGATAGGCTTGGAAACCGGCCATTCTGAGGAAAGAAATCAACGTGCCCGCAATGTCCTTGCACACGCCGCAACGGTCGGTGTAGTTCATCCGCGTCTTGTGCAGCGTGTAGCCTTCACCTTTGCCCATGGAGATGCCCGCATAGCGTATGTTGTCGGCCACCCAGTGTGTCAAGGCGGCTATCTTCTCCATCTCGGTGGTCTTGCCCTCGATCAGCGCGTCCACCTTCCGCTGCGCTTCGGGCAACGCTTCAAAGCTGCCGTAGTCCTCGTTCACCTTGTTGAACCAAAGAGACTTGTCCTTCCACTCGGGCGTGGACGAGAGCATGAGCTTGGGCGCGGCGTCAAACAAGTCCACCATGCCCGGCTCGCTCTTGAAAGGCATCACGTTGTCCACGGCGAAGGTGTAAGCCTTGCGTCCGTTCTCGTAGCTCATGGAAGAGGAGCAGTATCCTTGGTAAAAATGGAACTGAATCTCCTTCTCCATGGGAAGCGTCACTTTGTAGACCTTGCGCACGGTGGGGTAACTTGTCCAGAAAGGCACGATGTCGTAGAACTGCCCCCGCATGGGCGGGATGAAACGCTCGTCGTCGCCGTCGCCGCCATTATCAGGCAAGGTGCCGCCGTTATCTACCGAAGCGACTCCGTAATTCAACAAGGCGTCGCCGCTATCTACCCCGGCGCCGCCATCCGGCAAAGCCTCCTCACCCAACAAGGCATACGTGAAGCCCTTCTTGTTGATTTTGTAGTCCAATATATCGCCCGGTTGCAAGGCGCCTATCTCGAGCATAATCTGGCGCGCGCCCCAGTAGATGGCGCGGGCCGGCGCCACGTAGTCCAATGTTTTGGAGAGATCCAACTCTTCCACCTCCCCGTCGGCATGGCTCACGGTGACGCGGCTGAACTCGGCGTAAGCCGTCAACGGGTCATAATCATACACAATCACCCGGTTGGCCGCAGCCCCCTTGGGCGTCCGTATCTGAATGGTTTTGCACACGGTAAACGCACTCTGTCCCGTGGGTTGCACCTCCACCAACGTGCTGTCGAGCAACACCACGCAGTCGGCTTTCGCATACACATCTCCCTTGGCCGCCTCCAAGTAAGGCTTCCAGTTCTGCCCGCACACGGCGGCAGACACCAAGAGGAACGAAACCCCTGTAGCTACTGATTTTATCTTCATGTCTTCACAATTTGGTAAGTTGATACAAAAATAAGAAATAAGAACGTCATTCAAGCCATTTTCCCCAAATATTTGCGGCGGCAAGGCACATTGCCTACCGCTTTCAAGCCCCGCGTCATATTATCTCCGCATAAAGCCTGCCGATTCAAAGATTTGCGTAACTTTGCCCGGAACAACAAGCACAAAGATGAAGAATATGGAAATCAGTATCGATGCCGCCCTTTGCCGTCGTTGCGGACATTGCGTCACCGTCTGCCCAAGCGAAGTATTTACGGGTGCCAAGACGGAAATTCCCCAAGCGGCCAACCCTGAAGCCTGCATCGCCTGCGGCCATTGCGTGGACGTGTGCGCGGGCAACGCCATCCGCCACAAACGCTTCCCTGCCGGGCGCATACACGACATACGGCAAGCGCTGCTGCCCCGGCCCGAATCCCTGTTGGAGCTCATCCGCAGCCGCCGTTCCAACCGCACCCTGACCGGCCGCCCCATACCCGAAGCGGCATTAAAGGACATCTTGGAAGCCGCCCGTTACGCCCCCACCGCCGAGAACTCCCGACGGGTAAAAGTCACCGTCATCGCCTCGCCCGACGCCTTGCAAGCCATCGAAGACGCCACCATGAAGTGTTTCCTCTCCTTGGCCGGCGTGCTGATGAATTCCGTGACGCGTCCCCTAACCAAAGCCCTGCTGCCCGACTTATATGCCGAAGCCCCCGGATTGGAACGGCTGAAGCGCCGCTGGCTTGCCGGCGAACGTCCTTGTATGTGCAACGCCAAAGCCCTCCTTGTGTTCAGCGCCCCACGAGGTTACGACTTCGGCTGGCAAGACTGCAACCTCTCCTACCAGAACGCCTCGCTCATGGC
>JAJPYW010000081.1 GCA_021204715.1 Prevotellaceae bacterium | reverse complement strand
CGACCCGACGGACGACTTCGGCTATGCCGTAACCAAAGACTTCCCCATGATGCGCTATGCCGAAGCCTATTTGCTCCGTGCCGAGGCGCGCTTCCGTCAAGGCAACACGTCGGGTGCAGCCGAGGACATCAACGTGCTGCGCGACCGCGCCTTCAAGGAATACCGCGAGGAAACCGGCGATGCCAATGCCGGCAAGGTATCGGCTTCGGATATCGACATCGACTTCATTCTTGACGAGCGCATCCGCGAGATGGTGGGCGAGGAGAACCGCCGCTTCACCTTGATGCGCACGGGCGAGCTCACCAACCGTGTGAACATGATGGTAAGCAAATGGCCGGAATTGGATAGCTCCAAGACTATCGAGGGTTATGATCCCAACATACATACCTTGCTGCCCATTCCTTTAACGGAGATACAGCTCAACAAGGATGCCGACTTGGAACAGAACCCCGGATATTGATGAATACATCATTTCAACATAAAGTGAAATAAATTCTTCAGGGGCTGCGGCGGAGCGATTCCGGTGCAGCCCCGTCTGTTTTACACGATTTGCCTGCTTCCCAATGGAGGATATCTATAAACTCGAGTTTGTAAGTCTACAAACTCGAGTTTTTATATGCTACAAACTCGAGTTTCTACATAGTACAAACACGAGTTTTCAAATACCACGAACACATTCCTTGTATTGAGTCGAAGCGCTTCCATTCGCCGAGTCGAAGCGCTTCCATTCGCCGAGTCGAAGCGCTTCCATTCATACCAACGAAAGTATTGATGAAATTCCAAGGATAATATTGATGGGTTTGCAAAGACTGTATTGATGAAGATCTATCGAAGCACTTCGATAGGTGGTATGGAAGCGATTCGATAGCACCTATGGAAGCGATTCGATAGCACCTATGGAAGCGATTCGATAGCACCTATGGAAACGCTTCCATAGATCCTGTGGATTGCAGTGCTTTCAGCATCCCGTTTACACTGCTTTCATTTCACCGCTTGAATGGCAAGCGGCGCGCTTCCCTTTTTTTTAGGGATGTGTCATAACATGAATATAGCACTTCGGAGGCCGTAGGCCGACCAAGCCTCCCCCCCCCTATAACTTGTGAACTTCGGAGGTCGTAAGAACGACCAAGCCTCCCATATAAGGGGAGGTTTGGAGGGGTGATCGAGCAATACTCTAAGCGGCAGCGCCGCTTTGGAGGGGTGGTCAATCAATGTCCCCGAAGGGGATGTGTCTTTTGACACAGCCCCATGGCAAAAAAACGGGCGAAGCGTTTGCGATTACGGAAAATGTAGTTAATTTTGTCACCGTAACGACACTTGGGGGTGCTCTTTTAAGAAGCTGCGGGCGGCACAAAGCGGCCGGCGCGGCGACCGAAAGGGCTGAGATCATACCCACAGACCTGATGCAGACAATGCTGCCGTAGGGAAAGTGATGACCGCACGCCGGTAAGTTTGAGTGAACAGCCCCGAGTGATGACTTGTTGAAGTCCGCACGCGGGGCTGTTTAACGTCTGCACTTAAAGACACCCGGGCAAACGGTGAAAGAACCCGGCGGACGATAGACAGACGGTGTAAACTTGCATGATGGTATGGAGATAAAAGTAAACGACAAACCAAGAGAAACCACCGCCACGACGCTCATGGAGCTTGCCGTGGAGTTGGCATTGCCCGAGGCCGGGGTGGCCGTGGCGCTCGACAACCAAATGGTGAAGCGCGAAGCGTGGGCCGCCACGCCCTTATCGGCAGGGGCCAAGGTAATTATCATCAAAGCCGTGTGTGGGGGATGACGCTGCAGTTCATATCCCATTACACCGACCGCTACACCTACGTGGAGGCGGTGCGCATGGCCTTGGAAGGAGGCTGCCGATGGGTGCAGCTGCGCATGAAAGAGGCCGACACCCGCCGGCTCTATGACACCGCGTTGGAGGTGTTGCCCCTTTGCCGAGCCGCGGGCGCCAAGCTCGTTGTTGACGACCGCTTGGACGTGGCGCTCGCCGCCGCTGCCGACGGCGTGCACTTGGGACAGCGCGACCTTCCCGTGGCGAAAGCGCGGGCGTTGGCAGGGAGTGGCTTTATCATAGGCGGCACAGCCAATACCTTCGAGCAAGTGAAAGCACACGCCTTGGCCGGCGCCGATTATGTGGGCGTGGGCCCCTTCCGTTTCACCACCACCAAGCAAGGACTTGCCCCGGTGTTGGGCTTGGAAGGCTACCGACGTATTGTGGCGCGGATGAAGGCGGAAGGAATCCGATTGCCCCTGATAGCGATAGGCGGCATCACACGCCAAGACATCCCTGCACTCGCTGCCACGGGCGTCGACGGCATCGCCCTTAGCGGCAGCGTGCTCCATGCCACAAGTCCCGTGGAGGAGATGCGCTTGACGTTGCAAGCGTTGGAAGGAGGCCTTTCCATATAGCGTTACCGGCAGGCAAACGAGGGACAAACTATGTTTCAACAACCGGAAACTATCCGTATCAGCAAGCACAACATAAGCAATCGACCTTTACATATAGAGACTCAATACAAACGACAATATATGGATAAACTGATTATCGCAGGCAGGGAGTTCGGCTCCCGCCTTTTCCTTGGAACAGGAAAGTTCAACGACAACGCGTTGATGGCGCAAGCCATTGAAGCGAGCGGCACCGAAATGGTGACCGTGGCCATGAAGCGCATAGAGCTTCAAGACGGGCAAGACGACTTGCTCACCCACATTACACTCAAGGGAAACCTGCAACTGCTGCCCAACACCTCGGGCGTGCGCAATGCGGAAGAGGCCGTTTTCGCGGCGCAGATGGCCCGCGAAGCCTTCGGCACCAACTGGCTGAAGTTGGAGATTCACCCCGACCCACGCTACCTGTTGCCCGATTCCACCGAGACGCTGCGCGCCACCGGGCAGCTTGTCAAGATGGGCTTCGTGGTGTTGCCTTATTGCCAAGCCGACCCTACGCTGTGCAAGCAGCTTGAAGAGGCGGGCGCCGCCACCGTGATGCCGCTCGCCGCTCCCATAGGCACCAACAAGGGGCTGCGCACCAAAGATTTCTTGCAAATCATCATTGAGCAATCTACCGTGCCTGTGGTAATCGACGCGGGCATCGGCGCGCCCAGCCATGCCGCCGAAGCCATGGAGATGGGCGCCGACTGTTGCTTGGTGAACACCGCCATTGCGGTGGCCGCCGATCCCGTGCAGATGGCCGTCGCTTTCAAAGAGGCGGTCATTGCCGGCCGACGCGCTTTCAAGGCGGGCTTGGGCGCGGTGTCCGACTGTGCCGACGCCACTTCGCCGCTTACCGCTTTCCTTAGTAAATAACCCTTTTATACGATTGTCTACACTATGCCAAACGACAGAAAAGCCTACGCACAGCGTGAGAAATACTATATGAACGGCGAGCTTTATCCCTTCTTGCGTGTGGGCATGCAGAAGGTGAACCTCACCCCCACGGTGACGCAAGACAGCGACGGCAACACCCACCGCGAGGAGAACGCGCCGGTGCTCATTTACGATACAAGCGGTCCCTTCAGCGACAAGACCGTGCAAGTGGACTTGCGTAAAGGATTGCCCCGGCTGCGGGAGCCGTGGATCGAGGCGCGCCAAGACACGGAGGTATTGCCGCAGTTCAGCAGCGAGTATGCCCGCCGCCGCTTGGCCGACCGCTCGCTCGACATGCTGCGCTTCGAGCACATCGTGCCCCCGCGCCGTGCCAAGGCGGGCAAGGCCATTACGCAGATGGCTTACGCCAAAGCCGGCGTTGTCACGCCCGAAATGGAGTACGTGGCCATCCGCGAGAACATGAACTGCCGGGAGCTCGGCATCGAGACGCACATCACGCCCGAATATGTCCGTGAAGAGATAGCGAGGGGACGCGCGGTGCTGCCCGCCAACATCAACCACCCCGAAGCCGAGCCGATGATTATCGGACGGAACTTCGCCGTGAAGATCAACACCAACATAGGCAACTCGGCCACCACTTCGTCCATAGAGGAGGAAGTAGACAAGGCGGTGTGGTCGTGCAAGTGGGGCGGCGACACGCTCATGGACCTTTCCACCGGCGCCAACATACACGAGACAAGGGAATGGATTGTGCGCAACTGCCCCGTGCCGGTGGGCACCGTGCCCATTTACCAAGCCGTGCAGAAGGTGGACGGAAAGGTAGAAGCACTTACGTGGGAGCTCTTCCGCGACACGCTCATAGAGCAGTGCGAGCAGGGCGTGGACTACTTCACCATCCACGCCGGCATACGCTACGGCAACGTGCGCTTGGCCGATTCGAGGCTTTGCGGCATCGTCAGCCGGGGCGGTTCCATCATGAGCAAGTGGTGCCTGCTGCACAAAAGGGAGTCGTTCCTCTACGAGCACTTTGACGACATCTGCGACATTGTGGCGCGGTATGACGTAGCCCTTTCGCTTGGCGACGGATTGCGTCCCGGCTGCATCGCCGACGCCAACGACGCCGCCCAGTTCGCCGAGCTCGACACCATGGGCGAATTGGTTACGCGCGCTTGGCAGAAGAACGTGCAGGCCTTCATCGAAGGGCCGGGGCACGTGCCCATGCAGAAGATAAGGGAGAACATGGAGCGGCAATTGAGCCATTGCCACGAGGCGCCCTTCTACACGTTGGGCCCCGTGGTGACGGACATCGCGCCGGGTTACGACCACATCACCAGTGCCATAGGCGGGGCGCAGATAGCTTGGATGGGCACGGCCATGTTGTGCTACGTCACGCCCAAGGAACACTTGGCTTTGCCCGGCAAGGACGACGTGCGCACGGGTGTCGTGACCTATAAAATCGCCGCCCACGCCGCAGATTTGGCCAAAGGACATCCCGGCGCGCAGGTGCGCGACAACGCGTTGGCCAAGGCGCGCTACGACTTCCGCTGGCGCGACCAGTTCCACTTGTCGCTCGACCCGGAACGGGCCTTGCAGTATTATACCGAGGCGGGACACACCGAAGGAGAGTATTGCACCATGTGCGGCCCCAACTTCTGTGCCGCCAAGCTGACGCACGACTTGCGTAAACTCAAATAGCCGGCATGGAGACACGCTACGACCGTCAAACGATGTTGCCCGAAATAGGGCAGGAGGGGCAACGGCGCCTGTCCGCAGCCAAAGTGCTCTTGGTGGGTGTGGGCGGCCTCGGTACTCCCATAGCCACTTATCTTGCGGCGGCGGGCGTGGGCACGTTGGGATTGGTGGACGGCGACACCGTTGCCTTGAGCAACCTGCACCGGCAAACGCTCTTCGACGCTTCCCAGACGGGGCAACTGAAGACCGCCTGCGCCGCCCGTCGCTTGAAGCGGTTGAACGACGATGTGGACATCAAGGCATATCCCTTCCGCCTCAATGCCGGCAACGCGCGGGAAATCGTCGCAGGCTATGACATCGTGGTGGACGGCACGGACAACTTCGCCGCGCGCTACCTTATCAGCGACACGTGCCTTGCCCTTGGCAAACCCTACGTGTACGGCTCCATCCTTGGCTTCGAGGGGCAGGTGGCCGTGCTTTGTAAAGGGGAAGCCACCTACCGCACGCTCTTCCCCGACGAGGAGGCCACGCTCGGCATGCCCCATCCGGGCAAGGGGGTGGTGGGCGTCACGCCGGCTGTCGTGGGCAGTGTGGAGGCTTCCCAAGTGCTGCAGTTGGTGTGCGGCTACGGCTCTCCGCTCGTGGACCGCTTGTGGACCGTCGACCTGCGCACCATGCAGTCATACATCATCAACTTGTAATTAAAAGAACCGTTATCATATCATCGAGATGTTTTCAGAAGAGTTATTAAACATCAGCTGGGAGGAGACCACCGGGCGCATCGCCCGCGCCACCGCCGCCGACGTGAAGCGTGCTTTGGGCAAACAGCACTTGGACGTCGCGGAC
>JAJPYW010000099.1 GCA_021204715.1 Prevotellaceae bacterium | reverse complement strand
TACCAAGGATTGCCCCTCGCTGTATTTCGTCTCGTCGAACGTAAGGAACTGTTCGCATTTGGGGCAACGTACGCGTTTCATGCCGGTAAAGGTTTTATTTCTTCAATACCCAAGCGTTCTCGAAGGCTTCGTTCTGCCGCACTTGAGACAATACACGGTAGGCTTCCGACTGCGTGGTGAACGACTGCAGGCAGACACGCATCCTGCCGTCGCCGATAATGGCCTTGGCGTCCGTGTAGCCTTGCGTGACGAGTTGTGCGGCCATGGCGCGGGCATCTTCTTCTTTGCCCAAGCTGGCCACGATGATATGGTAGGCGGGTGCGGCAGCCTCTTTTACAGCCGTTCCATTGGTACCTCCGGCGGGATTGGCAGCCGTGCCGGTGGCAGTGGCGGCAGTGTTTGTGGCAGCAGCTGAAGTGTTTGTGGTAGCGGTGCCGCTTGCCGCTTTGTCTGCCTGGGTGGTGGCGGTTTTGCCCAATACAGTAGGTTGAGTACTTACTTTCACCTCCTTGACCACCTTGGGCGTGACGCTTTTCGAGGCTGTCTTGCCGTTCTGTGTGGTCTTGTCCTGCTGTGATGCCGATGCACTTCTATCCGCTTGGAGCGGAAGAGGCGTGACGAGCAGCGACCGGCTGTCCAACCCTTCGGGCAGCAATCCCGACATAAGGCGGGCATGGCTCGTTTCCCGGGGTATGTCTGTATTGGCTATCGGTACTGAAATAAGAAAGAAGAGGGCGATGGCAGCTACCATGGCGGCGGCATTGGTCAGGTAAGCCCGCTTGAGGGGCAGACGTGGTGTATGCCGCTCTTTCCGCACTGTTTCCATGGGCACTGTTTTCACCGGTTTACGCGCCGCGGTCTCTTTGGCTTGCACCGGCAAGCTTGTCTTTGTTTGAACGGGAAGTCCCTTGCCCGCCGCGGCCAACTCTTTCATCTCGAAACTGTCCAAACCATATAAATAAGGTGTGGCCAACTTGTTGTCGTAAGGGGTGAAGTCGAGGGTGTCGTCGATGGTGCAGTGCAGCTCGCCTATGTCGGGCAGGTCTGCCTTCCCTTCTTCATGCAGGGTGGCAAGCAACCGGCGCGTGGACATCTCCACCATCTTGGCAGCGTCGGCGAAGCCGGTGCCATACACCTCCATGTACGATTGCACCAACATGCCGTCGTTCATCTTCAACCGGCTGTTGAAGCCCACCACGCGCGAGGGAGGAAGGAAAAGATGCTCTTCGGGCACCCTTGTAGCCGGCGTGTAGTAGGCCACGAAACCTCCCAAGCCGGGAACAATGACGCAGTCGTTTTCCAACAACAAGAACGCTATGTGCCTTGCCAATTCAATCATGTCGCAAATTTAATGGTTTTATCGGACAATCGCCGTTTCCCGTCCCTTTTTCTTGCCAACAATTTATAAACACCGCACCGGAGTATCTGTGGTATCGTTTTTTTTCCTACTTTTGTGCCGCTTTACCCGCATGACGGTTGTGTGCGGAAAGTGTGGATAAAAAGAGTAGGATTTGAATATGCGTTTCCCGGTTTGTTTGATGTGCTGCCTTTTGGCAGGATGTGTTGTGGCCAAGGCACAGGTCTCCGCTTTTGCCGAGTTCGGTACTGCCTTGCACACGGGCGGCCATACCCCTCTTTGGCAAGTGAGCAACCGGCAAGGATTGGGTTCCATTTACAACAACGGCTATGTGCGTGGCGGGGTGGGACACTTGTATAAAACACACGGCTGGTCGTTCGAGGAGCAGGTGGACTTGGTGGGCGCCGTGGGAAACAGCTTCAAGAAAGACGTCTCCTTCATCGTGCAGCAGGCTTACGCCGACATCCGTTTCAAGTGGTTGGGCCTCTATGTGGGAAGCCGTGAGTTGGGGGCGCCGTTGGTTGACAATGAACTCTCCAGCGGCGACATGACTTGGTCGGGCAACGCGCGTCCCATTCCGCAAGTGCGCGTCGGCATACCCGAATACCTCTATCTCTTCCGCCGGTTTGCCATCAAGGGCAATGTCTCTTACGGTTGGTTCACCGACAACAACTATTTGAAGAAGCAGGTGGGCGAGGGTTACTGGTACACCAAGAGCGTGAAATACCACCACAAGGAGGGTTTCATGCGGATAGGCTTGCCCGAAGGAAAGTGGCAGTTCGACGTGGGGATGGTGTTGGACACCGAGTTCGGCGGCTATATGGAAAAGAACGGCACCACCACCGACTTGGGCAACGCCTTCAAGGATTACCTGCGCGTGCTTGTACCCGGTTCGGCCAAAGACAACGGCGAGAAGCCTTCGGGCGAGGTGGCTTGGTACCAAGGCAACTATTTGGGCAGCGAGCAGGTGATGTTCACCTACCGGGGCAAGGCCGTACAAGCCAGCGGATACTTGCTGAACCATTTCGACGACTTCTCAGGCTTGGGCAAGCTCAACGGTTGGGACGGCTTGTGGGGGTTGGAATTGGGCTTTAAGCACTTCACGCCGGTCGAGCGCGTGGTGGTGGAATACTTGCAGACCACCAACATGAGCGGCCCGCTGCACGGCATGCACGACAAGGGAAGCGGTCCGGTTCAGAAGACCGGCGGGGCCGACAACTACTACAACAACGGTTGCTACCAAGGTTGGTCTCACTGGGGCATGATGATAGCCAATCCGCTGATAGCTTCGCCCATCTACAACGAAGACGGCGACATGACACTCAAATATACCCGTGTGCGTGCCTTCCACTTGGCATGGTGCGGGGAAATCAATTCCGAATGGAGCTACACCGCCAAGATGAGCCACAACCGCACGTGGGGAAAGCCTTTCGCACCCACGCTCGACATCTTGAAGAACTTCTCGCTCTACACCTCTTTTACATACGTACCCCGTTGGGGCGAGGGGTGGAGTTTCAACGGGTCCTTCGCGTTCGACACGGGCGACATCTACGGCGACAACGTGGGGCTGCAGTTGATAGTAAGGAAGACATTTTAAGCATATATGCGTTGCTTGACAAATAAGGACAGATATAAAAAACATTATAAACTATGAACTACATACAGACTGAAATAGACGGCGTTTGGCTGATAGAACCCCGGGTGTTCACCGACGGACGGGGCTATTTCATGGAAGTCTACAAAGAGGAAGAGTTCCGCCGCAACGTGGGCGAGGTGCATTTCGTTCAAGAGAACCAGTCGCGCTCCACCTACGGGGTGCTGCGTGGCTTGCACTACCAGAAAGGGGCGTTGAGCCAGGCCAAGTTGGTAAGGGTAATCCAAGGCAAGGTGCTCGATGTGGCGGTAGACCTGCGCTGCTCTTCACCCACCTTCGGACGCCACGTCAGCGCGGAGTTGAGCGGTGAGAACAAGCGCCAGCTCTTCATCCCCCGCGGGTTTGCCCATGGATTCTTGGTGTTGAGCGACACGGCTGTGTTCACTTACTTGGTCGACAACGTGTATGCTCCTTGGGCCGAGGCTTCCATTTATTACGACGACCCGCAGATAGGCATCAACTGGCCGGTTGCCCCGCAGCAAATGAAACTATCGGAAAAAGACAAAGCCGGCGTGCCCTTTGCCGATGCCGACTATTTCGATTAGCACGCGCGTGGAGTCATGAAAACAAAACCCATTACCATGAAACTGTTTGTCATCAACCTGTGTTGCCTGCTCTTGACAGCCGCTTGCGGAACCAAAAAGGAACAGCCCGCAGCGGTAGAAGATTTCGAAGCCGAAGCCCTCTTGCAAGGTATCTGGATGGACGAGGAGACCGACATGGCCTATATGCGGGTGCAGGGCGATTCCCTTTACTACGCCGACGCGCAAACCTCTCCTATGGCCTTCAAAATCGTGGGCGACAGCATCTACATCTACGGGAATACGGTGACGGCCTACAAGATAGACCGCCAGCTGGAATACTCCTTCTGGTTCCATTCTCTTTTAGACGAAGTGGTGAAGCTCTACAAGTCGGAAGACCCCGAAGATTCGCTTGCCTTTGCCGGCAACCGGCGGGTGGAACCCATCCAGATGGTCACCGAGGTGGTGCAGAAAGACAGCGTCGTCTTTTACAACGGCACACGCTACCGTGGCTATGTCTACATCAATCCCTCGCAGATGAAGGTATTCCGCACATCTTACGTGGGCAATGGCATCAGCGTGGACCATGTCTATTACGACAACGTCATCCACATCTGCGTCTACGAAGGAAAAGAGCGGCTCTACAGCCAAGACATTACCAAGAAGATGTTCGCCGATGTCTTCGCGCCCGAACTCTTGGAGCAGATGGTATTGGCCGACATGAACTTTACTGGTGTGGACAGCCGCGGCTACCATTACCAAGCCACGCTCGGCATCCCCGAAAGCTCCGTATGCAACTTGGTGAACTTGGTGGCCGGCTTCGACAGCCACCTTGAGATATTGAAATAAGACGGTACGCCTTACTTGTTTCCCGACGGTTTGCGCCCGCGCGCCTTCTGCGTGCCGCCCCCATGTCCGCCGTGGTGATGGTGCGGAGCGTGTTCCCTTTGCGGCGCGTAGGCCGGCATCTCGCCCAACCCTTCGGGCAACGGTATCTTGTAGATGGTCTTGCCAAGAAAGTTTTCTATACTCTTGAAGCGCGATTGCTCCTTCTCGTTGATGAACGTAATGGCCACGCCGTCGTTGTCGGCCCGCGCCGTGCGGCCTATGCGGTGCACATAGTCTTCGTTGTCGTGGGGCACGTCGTAGTTTATCACCAAGCGGATGTCGTCTATGTCGATGCCGCGCGACACGATGTCCGTTGCCACCAACACGTTCACCTTGCCCGCCTTGAACTTGTACATCACCTCTTCGCGCTGCGCCTGCTCCAAGTCGGAGTGCATCTCGTCCACGTTCAGTTTCAGTTGCCTCAACGCCTTGGCCACCTCCTTTACCTTCAGTTTAGACGAGGCGAATATCAACACCCGCTGGGGCACTTGGTCGGCGAAGAGCGAGCGTATAATGCCCAACTTTTGGTTCTCGTAGCAAACGTAGGCCGCCTGCAATATCTTCTCGGCCGGCTTGGATACGGCCAACTTCACTTCCACCGGGTCGTGCAGTATGTTCTTTGCCAATTGCTGAATCTTGTCGGGCATGGTGGCCGAGAACATGACCGTCTGCCGCTCCTTGGGCAGGTATTTCACAATCTGCATGATGTCGTCGTAGAAGCCCATGTCGAGCATGCGGTCGGCCTCGTCCAAGACAAAGAACGACACGCGCGACAGGTCCACATAACCCAAGCTCAAGTGGGCTATCAAGCGTCCCGGTGTGGCGATGACCACATCGGCGCCCAATGTCAGTCCCTTCTTCTGCTGTTCAAACAAGATGCCGTCGTTGCCCCCGTACACGGCCACGCTGCTCACCGGCAGGAAGTAGCCGAAGCCCTCCATCTGCTGGTCTATCTGCAAGGCTAACTCCCGGGTGGGAGCCATCACCACGCAGTTTATGGCGTCTTCCGGATAAGTGCCTTTGGAGAGTTCGTTCAATATGGGCAGCAGGTAGGCGGCGGTCTTGCCCGTACCGGTCTGTGCCACGCCTATCAAGTCGCGTCCCTCCAATATCACGGGAATCGCTTTCTCTTGTATGGGGGTACACTTCTCGAAGCGCATGGCGTCCAATGCATCGAGCACATTGTCGTTCAGTGGTAGTTCATAAAAATCCATAACAGCTTATTTGGCCGCAAAGATACATAAAAGCGGCTAAAACCGTAACGCCCTTTAGAAAAATAAGCATGCACAAACTCCTTTTCCATGCTTTACAGTGCGTGAAAACAGTCCGATGAAGGGCTTTCAAGGCATTTATATGCTATAAAACATATAAATCGTGCTAAAAAAAGAACGAAATACGCTTGTTTATTTGGAAAATAGTTTGGTTAATGCGTACCTTTGCGCCCGGTTTCAA
>JAJPYW010000101.1 GCA_021204715.1 Prevotellaceae bacterium | reverse complement strand
AGCACACCTTGATGTGGTGCCCTTGCGGCATGCTTCTATTATATAGAATCGGGGGAATCGCTTACGGCAACGGCTCGAAAGCGGGTTCCTGCGTCAGTTTCAGTTCGTTCTTTTCAGTATCCAACGTAACGTTGACCGGACGCGCGGCGTCCAAACGGCCGGAGACTATCGCTTCAGAGAGTTTGTCTTCTAACTGGCTCTGGATGGTGCGCTTGAGCGGGCGGGCGCCGAACTGCACGTCGTAGCCTTTGTCTACAAGGAAGTTCTTGGCGGCTTCGTCGAGCTTCACGTGGTAGCCCATCTCCATGAGCCTGCGGTCAAGCCGCGCCAGCTCGATGTCGACAATGTGGCGGATGGCTTCCCGGGAGAGCTGGTCGAAGGTGATGATTTCATCCAACCGGTTCAAGAACTCAGGCGCGAAGGTTTTTTCCAACGCCTTGCGGATGACGTCGCGGAAGTAAGCGTTCCCTTTGTCTTGACGTTGCGCCGCGAAGCCCACGCCGCGCCCGAACTCCTTGAGCTGGCGTGTTCCCACGTTGGAGGTCATGATGATGACCGTGTTCTTGAAGTCTATCGTGCGGCCGATGTTGTCGGTGAGGCGTCCCTCGTCGAGCACCTGCAAAAGAATGTTGAAGACATCGGGGTGCGCTTTCTCAATTTCATCCAACAGCACGATGCAATAGGGCTTGCGCCGCACCTTCTCGGTGAGTTGTCCGCCCTCTTCGTAACCCACGTAACCGGGGGCGGCGCCAATCATGCGCGACACCGTGAACTTCTCCATGTATTCACTCATGTCTATCCGCACCAAAGCGTCTTCCGACCCGAAGAGCTGCAAGGCCAACTGTTTGGCCAAATGCGTCTTGCCCACGCCGGTAGGCCCCAAGAAGAGGAACGAGCCGATGGGACGGCCGGGGTCTTTCAAGCCCACACGCCCGCGCAGTATGGCTTTTGCCAAGCGGTCGATGGCGGCGTCCTGACCTATGACGGAACGCTTCAATTCCGTCTGTAAGCCTGCCAATTTGACACCTTCAGCCCCGGCCATGCGCTGCAAGGGAACGCCCGACATCATGGAGACTACTTGGGCGATGACTTCTGCGTCTACCTTCTGCCGGTTTTCCTTAAGGTGCGTTTCCCACTCGCGCTTCATCTCTTCCAATTCGGTCTGGCAACGCTTTTCCCGGTCGCGGTAATCGGCGGCCAACTCGAAATTCTGCTCCTTCACCGCCTTCGATTTCAAAGCGCGCGCCTTGGCTATCTCCTCCTCTTTATCTTCTATCTCCTTGGGCACGCTGATGTTGGTCAGGTGCACGCGCGAGCCGGCTTCATCCATTACATCAATGGCCTTGTCGGGGAAGTAGCGGTCGCTTATGTAGCGCTCGGATAGCTTCACGCAGGCTTCCAAGGCTTCAGGAGTGTAGTTCACGTTGTGGTGTTCCTCGTACCGCTCCTTGATGTTCTGCAGAATGACCAATGTCTCTTCGGGCGTGGCGGCATCCACGATAACCTTTTGGAAACGGCGCTCCAACGCGCCGTCTTTCTCGATGGTCTTGCGGTACTCGCCAAGCGTGGTGGCACCTATGCACTGTATTTCACCACGGGCCAACGCAGGCTTGAGCATGTTGGCGGCATCCATGGAGCCGGCCGGATTGCCGGCACCTACCAACGTGTGTATTTCATCGATGAAAAGGATGACTTCCGGGTTTTCCTGCAACTCAGTGATGAGGGAGTGCAACCGCTCCTCGAACTGTCCGCGGTACTTGGTGCCTGCCACCACGCCGGACATGTCGAGCATGACCACACGCTTGTCGAAGAGGGCGCGCGATACACGCCGTTCCACTATACGCAAGGCCAATCCTTCCACAATGGCCGACTTACCCACGCCGGGCTCGCCTATAAGCACGGGGTTGTTTTTCTTGCGGCGGCTGAGTACTTGCACCACACGCTCTATTTCGGCCGCACGGCCCACCACGGGGTCCAACTTGCCCTCGCGCGCGGCTTGCGTGATGTCTATGCCGAAGTTGTCCAACGCAGGCGTACCTTTATTGCTCCGCTTGGTCGAAGTGGCTGTTCCTTTACCACGGGATGACGCCCCCGAAGGTTGCTTTCCCCATGGTTTGGATTCAGGAACATCGTCCTCGTCATCGTCTTCTTGGGTGAAATCCAAGCCCGAACGGGGCTGCTTGGCGGCCGACGCGAGGAGCTGGAACACCTGCCGGTAGGTGATGTTGTTCTCTTCCAAGAAGTGCGCTCCCGCACTGGTACCGTCGCGCAACAAAGCCAGCAAAAGGTATTCGCTCCCCACGGGTTGTCGCTTCAACAGACGGGCCTCCAACAAGCAGATGCGCATGATGTTGAGCGACCTGCCCGAGATAACCACCTCTTCTTCACGGGTGTCTGAAACGTCGCCGGCTTCCCGCAACAGCTCGTCCAACCGCCGTTTCAGTAGCGGCAGGTCCACATTCAGCTGTTTGAGCACTTGTATGCCCCGCCCGCGGCCTTCACGTATCATGGCCAACAGCAAGTGGTCGGGCTCCACAAATTTGTTGCCCAACCGCTCTGCCTCTTCTTTGCTGTATTTAACTATTTCAGTGAATCTTTCGGAGAATTCACCCCAACTCTCTGCCATATATCTTGCAATCTCCTTCCTTATATATACCTTATTATTATTACACTCGTGATATTGTCATGCTTTTTCCTTATTGGCTTCAGGCAAAGATAAGCATATTTTTCACACGACAAATTAAAAACGCTTGTTTTTATTCCAAAAGGGTACAAACTCTATGCCATCTACCGCATCATTTACACTATTTTTCCCGCTCTTAGAAAACTTTCCCTTTAAAATGATTTGCAAGTCGTAAAAAAACCGTATCTTAGCGTGCTTTTTTACAAACCGATATGGTTTATAACCAAAAGGATGATTTTAAATGCTTGATCAAGACAGGATTATTAAAGTAAATATCGAAGAGGAGATGAAGTCGTCGTACATCGACTACTCCATGTCGGTCATCGTGTCGCGTGCGTTGCCCGATGTAAGGGATGGCTTCAAACCGGTGCACCGGCGCATTCTCTTCGGCATGATGGGATTGGGAAATACATCAGACAAACCCTATAAGAAATCGGCGAGGGTAGTGGGCGAGGTATTAGGCAAGTACCACCCCCACGGTGACTCCTCCGTTTACGGGGCGTTGGTGCGTATGGCGCAGCCTTGGGCCATGCGCTACATGCTCGTCGACGGGCAGGGCAACTACGGGTCGGTGGACGGCGACGGCGCGGCCGCCATGCGTTACACCGAGTGCCGCTTGCAGAAGATAGGCGAGGAGATGATGCAGGACATCGACAAGGAAACGGTGGACATGCAGAACAACTTCGACGACTCCCTGCAGGAACCCACGGTGATGCCCACCCGTATTCCCAACCTGTTGGTGAACGGCGCTTCGGGTATCGCGGTGGGTATGGCCACCAACATGCCCACACACAACCTTTCGGAAGTGATTGACGCTTGCGTGGCCTATATAGACAACAACGACATCACCGTCGAAGAGTTGATGAACTATGTAAAGGCGCCCGACTTCCCTACAGGTGGCTACATCTACGGCATGAGCGGCGTGCGCGAGGCCTACCTTACAGGCCGGGGACGCGTCGTCATGCGTGCCAAAGCTGAGATAGAGAGTGGGAACACGCACGACAAGATTGTCATTACCGAGATACCTTACGGCGTGAACAAGGCCGAATTGGTCAAGGCCATCGCCGAGCTTGCCGTGGAGAAGAAGATAGAAGGCATCGCCAACGCCAACGACGAGTCCGACCGCGAGGGCATGCGCATTGTCGTCGACCTGAAACGCGACGCCAATGCCAACGTCATCTTGAACAAGCTCTATAAAATGACCGCCATGCAGACCTCCTTCGGGGTGAACAACGTGGCGCTGGTACACGGCCGTCCCCGTCTGCTCAACTTGAAGGAGCTTATTCAATATTTCGTGGAGCACCGGCACGACGTGGTTATCCGCCGCACGCGCTACGACTTGAAGAAGGCCGAGGAGCGGGCGCACATCCTTGATGGACTCATCATCGCGTCCGACAATATAGAAGAGGTGATACGGCTCATCCGCGCCGCTTCCACGCCCGCTGAGGCAGTCAATTCGCTCATGGAGCGTTTCGCGTTGAGCGAAGTGCAGGCGCGCGCCATCGTGGACATGCGGTTGCGCCAGCTCACCGGCCTCATGCAGGAGCAGTTGCGCGCCGAATTGGACGAAGTGCGGAAACTCATCGAGCATTTGAAGCAGATACTTTCCGACGATGGGATGTGCCGCAAGGTCATCACCGACGAGCTGCTCGAGGTAAAGGCCAAGTATGGCGACGCCCGCCGCTCGGAAATTGTATACTCCTCGGAAGAGTTCAATCCGGAAGATTTCTATTCCGACGACCAAATGATCATCACCATCTCTCACTTGGGCTACATCAAGCGCACGCCATTGAGTGAATTCCACGCCCAAAACCGGGGTGGAGTAGGGTCAAAGGGCAGCGAGACGCGCGACGAGGACTTTGTGGAGCACATCTATCCGGCCACCATGCACAACACCATGATGTTCTTCACCCAGCGGGGAAAGTGCTACTGGCTGAAGGTGTATGAAATTCCCGAAGGTTCCAAGAGCTCCAAAGGGCGCGCCATACAGAACTTGCTGAACATCGACACGGACGATGCCGTGACGGCCTACCTGCGCGTGAAGAACTTGGGCGATACCGACTATATCAACTCGCACTACGTGCTCTTCTGCACACGCCGGGGCGTCATCAAGAAAACCCGGTTGGAACAGTACTCACGCCCGCGGCAGAACGGCGTGAACGCCATCACTATCCGTGAGGACGACCGTGTGATCGAGGTACGCATGACCGACGGCGACAATGAAATCATCATCGCCAACCGCAACGGGCGTGCCATCCGCTTCCATGAAAGCGCCGTCAGGGAAATGGGACGCACCGCCACGGGCGTGCGCGGCATTACCTTGGACGACGATGCCGACGATGCAGTGGTGGGCATGGTCTGCATCAAGAACACCAAAGAAGAGAGCGTCATGGTGGTTTCCGAACAGGGTTACGGCAAGCGTTCCGACGTGGAGGACTACCGCAAGACCAACCGCGGCGGCAAAGGCGTGAAGACGTTGAACATCACCGACAAGACGGGCAAATTGGTAGCCATCAAGTCGGTGACCGACGAGCATGACCTGATGATTATCAACAAGTCGGGCATCACCATCCGCCTGAATGTGGCCTCCATACGCATCATGGGCCGTGCCACGCAAGGCGTGCGGCTCATCAACTTGGAGAAAAGGAACGATGAAATTGGCTCCGTATGTAAAGTAGCCTCTGAAGTAGAGGAGGAGCCTCAAGAAGAAAAAGACAGATTATAGAGACATACAAACAATTTAAATTCAAATCTTTACGAACATGAAAAGAGTTCTGTTTACAATGGTTTTACTGCTTGTGGCTGGTTTTACCTTCGCACAAGTGAAGAATGTGAAAGATGCCAAGAGCATTGCTGGCGGGACCAACCCCGACTTTGACAAGGCCGAACAGTTGATTAACGCCGCCTTGACCGATTCCGAGACGAAGGACGACCCCAACACTTGGGATGTAGCCGGTTATATCCAGAAGCGCATCGGCGATACGCAAATGGAGAAAGCCTACCTGCGTCAGCCTTACGACACAATGAAAGTGTATGACAGTGCACTTGAAATGTGCAAACTCTACTTGAAGTGTGACGAACTGGCCCAAATTCCCGATGAAAAGGGCAAAATCAAGAACAAATACCGTAAGCCCAACGCCGCTTCCATGCTTGGCGCGCGCGGGAATTTGATTAACGGCGGTATCACTTATTTCAACATGGACCAAAAC
>JAJPYW010000234.1 GCA_021204715.1 Prevotellaceae bacterium | reverse complement strand
TTATCGTTAACCGTATGCAGATTCTTTATCATAGTTCATAGCACCTATGGAAGCGCTTCGATATTCTCCTTCCTCTATAAAGAAAAAGGGCCGCGCCGCTCACGCGGCACGGCCCCCAAAACACTTTATTCAGGTTAACAAGAACCTTACCAGAGAGTCTTAATAAACGCCTGTGCGGGTGTCCCACCACATCTGTTCACCCCACGTGTAGTCCACAATGTTGGCCGAGGCCGCGTTCACGTTGGCGGTATTGTAGTTGAACTCGTTGTCGGGATAAGGCATACGGAAGGGCACGTCGTTGTGAGCCCCTTCGCCCCACGCGCTCTTCGCGCCGGGATAGTTGCCCGACTGCGGAATGAGCTTGGGATAACCCGTGCGGCGGTAGTTGCTCCACGCCTCCACGTTGTTCTTGAACAGGGCCACCCACGCCTCCATGTAGACTTGTTCCAACGTGCCTTGGAAGGCGCCGGCGGCCGCAAGGTAGGCGTCGGCGTCGGCGGCAGCGATGTGGTTGTCGTCCATGGAGAGCCTTACGGCCTTCTCGTAGGCTTCCTGTGCCGTGATGCCCACGTTCCAGCCGCGCAGGGCGGCTTCGGCCATGAGGAAGTAGTTCTCGCACGATTTCAGTATGGGCGTGAAACCGTCCCATGCGTCGCGGTACATGGCGCCCATGCGCGATATCTCGCTCAGCGTGGCTTGGTCTATCATGCCGTTGGGATAGCCTTTATAAAGGTGTCCGTTGTAGGTAACGGTTCCTTCTACTTCGTTATCGGCACTGTAGCCTGAGTTCTCCTCTATACTCTTGGCCATGGTTTCGATGCGGGGATCCTGCATCGAGGCCAAGTAGTTGATGAAGATGTCGCTCATGCCGTGGTCGTCGCGTGTCTGCGCGTTGTCGGCAAACGGCTCTATGTAAGGGCTGGAGCCTGTCCAGTTGAAGTAGGCGTTGTCGGCACTGCTGTCCAAGACGGGGTAGGTGGCGGGATCGCCGCCTATCTCCTCTACGGTGTGCTTGGCCAACTCCTCGTTTACATTGACAATGCGCATGGCCGCGCGCAGGCGCAGCGAGTTGCAGAACTTGCGCCACAAGGCGGCCTTTCCTTTGAAGAGGAAGTCGCCGTCGCCTATCTCGCCTGCAGCGGGCAGGGTAGCCATCTCGTCGGCTATCGTCTTCAATTCAGTCAAAATGCCGGTGTAGATAGTCTCTTGTGTATCATACTTGGCCTCTACCCTGTTGTCTGTATCCATACCGTTGGCTTCCGTATAAGGAATGGAGCCGAACTGGTCGGTGGTCCAAAGCCACAGGAACTGTTGGGTGATGCGCACCGCCCAGCGCAGGCTTCTCCAATCTTCTTCGTTCTTGTCGGCTATCTGCTCGAGGATGTCGTTCAACTGCTCGGTGCAGCGGTAGCAGCAGGCAAACTTGTTGCCGTAGGTGTTGTTCGTGGGCAGGTAGCTGTAGGTGTCGCCATACTGTATGGTGGTGATGTACCCGGCCCAGATACCCGTGGCGTCGAGCGCGCCATACTGGGCGGCCACGTAGCGTAATACATACCCCAACTGGTTGGTGGGCACGCTTTGGGTAAAAGCGTCGGGGTTGGTGTTGATCTCGTCGAATTTACTTGTACATCCGCCCGTGGTGAGCATGGCCGCGGCAGCGAATACAAGGAGTGTTGTTTTAAATATCTTCTGTACCATGATGTTTGCTTTTAATCGTTGAATTATATGCTACAATTTCCCGCCGGCAGTGTTCAACAGGGCTTGCACTGCTTTGGCTTGACGAAACCGTTGTCAGAATTGCAAGTTCACCTTCAGTCCGAAGCTGCGCGAGCCGGGTACGGCCGATTGCTCGAAGCCCACGCCGCTGCTGTCGCTGGCCACGCCGCCCGTTTCGGGGTCCATGCGCATGGTGTTCGACTTGTCTACCCACAGCAACGCCAAGTTGGTGCCGGTAAGGGCGACGGTGGCGCCGCTGATGTATTTCGTCTTGGCCATCACGCGCTTGGGAAGGGTGTAGGAGATGTAGACCTCGCGCAGCTTCAAGAAGGAGCCTTTGAAGACGTACTCTTCCAAGGAGGGGTTGTTCTCGTAGTAGAACTGGGCGTCGGTTTCGATGGTGTTGGTCACCCAAGCGCCGCCGGCGTCCTTCATGACGCACGCCTTGTTCTTCACGATGTCTTTGCCCACCACGATGGCGCGCTCGCGTATGCCGTCCTTGGCCGTTACCACCGAGGTGCCGGCATAGTAACTGTGGTCCATGGTCTGCGACCAGATGTCGCCGCCCACGCGCATGTCGAGCAGGAAGCCGAAGCCGAAGTTCTTGATGCTGAAATCGTGCCGCCAGTTCAGCAGGAAGTCGGGGGTAACATTGCCCATCTTGGCACCGCTTACGGTCTTCATCAAGCCGTTGGAGCCTATCTTGATGGCGCCAAGCTGGTCCTTGGTGGCCGTGCCTGCTTTCACGTCGTCTTCGGTAACGCGGGCGGTGGCCGTGCCTACGATGTCGCCCCACTTCTCGCCGGCCACGGCCATGGTAGCCACGCCCCATGTCCAGCCTATCTGGTAGGTGTTCAAGCCCATTTGGGGATAAAGCTCTATCACTTTGCTGTTGTCTTTCGAGAAGTTCAGCGTGCTGTTCCAGTTCAATCCCTTCTTGCTTTTGAGAATCTCGGCACCAAGCTGTATCTCCACGCCCTTGTTCTGAATCTTGCCGGCGTTGAGCAGCTTGCCGGCGTAACCCGAGGAATAGGGCAAGGTAACGGTCAGGATTTCATTGGAGGTGTTCTTCTTGTAGTAAGTCCAGTCCAAGTGGATGCGGTTCTCGACGAAGCCGAACTCGGCGCCGATTTCCCACGACCTCACCTTCTCGGGCTTCAAGTCGGGATTGGGATAGACGGTGCTCTTGTAGATCAGGGAGGTTCCACCGAAAGCGGCGTCCGAGGGGTAATAGTAGGCGCGGTTGCGGTAGGCGCTCGTGGCACTGCCTATCTCGGCCCAGCCTGCCCGCAGCTTCAAGAAGCTCAGCACGTCTTTGTTCTCGCGGAAGTAAGGAATGGACTCGGTGGCAATCCAACTGAGGCTCACCGACGGGTAGAAGAACGAGTCGTTGATGGTGGAGCTCCAGTCGTTGCGGGCGCTGGCGTCCAAGTAGAGTTGGTTCTTCCAGCCCAAGGAGAGGTTGGCGTAGACCGAGTTGGAACGCAGGTGGCTGTGGCTCATCGAGGTGACGGGCACACCGTGTACGTTGCCTACAGTGTATTCGCCCGGTACCGTCAGGTTGTCGGCGCCCAGCGTGGTGCCCTGCCATGCACGGTCGCGGTAGTTGGCGCCGGCCATGGCGGTGATGTTCCAGTCGCCGAAGGTCTTGTTGAACGAGGCGATGAAGTCCAAGTTCAGCTCGGTGTTCCTCTCATCGTACTGCTGGAAGCCGCCGTTGGGGTAGTCGCTGTTGTCGTGGTAGTGACGCTCGAACGACTGGGCGTTGTAGTAGTCCAAGCCGGCGCGGCCTTCAAACTTCAGGCACTCGAAGGGTTGGTAATAGAGCGATGCCTTGCCGAAGAAGCGGTCGCGCTGGTAGCTGTTGGTGTTCTCGTACACGTTGAAATAGGGGTTCAGCGCGTACTGGGTGTTCCAGTTGTAGTAGGTATAGTCGCCGTTGGCGTCTTTCTGGTCCCAGTTGGCCTTCAAGGTCTTCATGTTCATTTGCCGGGCCGACCAGTTCAGCAGGCCGTTGATGGGGTTGTTGCCGCCGTAGCCTTGCCCCACCAAGTTGTCGCTCTGGGTGCGCGTGTAGTTGGCGCTCATGTCCATCGTGACGGTGCGGTTCACCTTCATGGAGGTGTTCAAGGCGGCCGAGTAGCGCTTCTGGTCGGTGTTGGGCACGGTGCCGGTCTGCCCCCGGTAAGAGAGCGAGGCGCGGGTGCTGAACCTTTCAGAATCGGCGGCGATGGAAACGGTGTGCGTGTGCGAGATGCCCGTCTGGAAGAAGTCCTTGACGTTGTTCGGGTGCGACACCCAAGGCGCTTTCTGCCCGTTGCTGTCATATTGCACGAGCTGCAAGCCGGCGTCCAAGCGGGGGCCCCACGACTCGTCGAAGCCATCGTTGATGCCGCCGTCCTTGCCGTCCACGAAGCTGAAGCTGTACCGCTCGGCATAGTCTTGGTAGGAGAGCTCGGGGTGGTAGAGCTTCCAGTGGTACTCGTCTCCGTTATACCCTTGGCCGTAGGAGTTCTGCAGCTTGGGCAGGTTGGCCACACGGTCGAAGGTAATGCTGCCGTCGTAAGACACCTTGAAGCCGTCCTTGGTGTTCTTGCCCGACTTGGTGGTGATAAGGATGACGCCGTTGCCCGCGCGCATGCCGTACAAAGCGGCCGAACCGCCCTTCAACACCGTGACGCTCTCAATGTCTTCGGGGTTGATGTCGTTGATGCCCGAACCGTAGTCCACGCCCACGTAGGTGTTGTTGCCGGTGCGCTGGGTGTCGTTGGCAATGGGCACGCCGTCTACCACAATGAGCGGCTGCTGGTCGGCCTGCAGGGAGGAGTTGCCGCGTATGGAGATGCGCGAGGAAGCGCCCACACTGCCGCCGAACTGGTTGATTTGCACGCCCGCCAACTTGCCCGAAAGGGCGCCCGTCACGCTGAGCTGCCCCACCTTGGTGAGCTCTTCCGAGCCTACTTCCTGCAGGGAGTAACCCAACGAGCGCTTCTCGCGCGTCAAGCCCATGGCGGTGACCACCACCTCGTCGAGCTTGCGGGTGTCCATCTTGAGGACGACGCGCAAGCCGTTCTTCACGGGCATGGTCTGGGAAAGCATGCCCACGTAGGAAACTGTCATTGTCTTGCCTTCCGGGGGCACGGCCACCGTGAACTTGCCGTTCATGTCGCTCACGCCGCCGGTCGTGGTGCCGTCAATGACTACCGTCGCCCCGATTACCGGTTCGTTATCTTCAGCCGAAACAACCGTTCCCGTGATGGTGCGGTTCTGGGATAACGCGATGTCGATGCTTGCTGTCAAGCACAACATGATAAATAACATTCTTTTTATACACATACTAATAAAGTTTTTAATTGGTGTTCAACCCTGCACTTCGCCAAGTGCCTTTATGTTTCTTTTCCCGTAATATTTTATCGCATCATGCGGCAATATCTTTAGTGAATTCTACCTTTTTTATCTATTATGCCGTTTAACGGTAAATCCACGAAGCAAAATTAAGTATAATTTATAGTCAATCAAACAAGTGCAAATAAATGCTTACTTATTAAGCGTTTCACCGGCACTGAAGCCTCCTTGCCGATAGTCACCGTTAACGGTATTTATCACAACACATCCCCGCCGCTTCCGCCTGTTTAAGCGGTTGTTGATTAAGCGCCTGTTCAAAGTGCTTTCCCCACCGTTTTCCACCCTTCACATATTATGATTAAAAAACATTAATATCCGCGCATTTTATGTCTTTTTCCCGGCGCTCCGCGCGTGCCCGCCGCCCGCTTCCGCGCCTTCTCGTTCGTTCTTCCCCCGCGAAGAAACAGCCATCATCCCCGCCGCTATTACATAAACCACCCGTTTTTGTGCAAGAAACATGAAATAGTCTTGTTATTTTGTATTTGACTATTATGCCGATGTCTTGGATTATGAAGCATACAATAATCATATAAATGAATGGACAAGATGAAAAGCCGGCAAGCTGTAATTGTATATAGGAAAAAACGGGATAACTACAGGGTAGGCTGGAAGAAAGCCAACCCACAGGTGTAACCCGGAATCGGCGGCTCCTTGTATTGATAGAACTTGGAACCAGCGATGCCGGTTATAAAAAAAGCGCTCGTTGTACCGGATGAGTGGGGTTAAACATGGCCGAACACGGCATTTGCGTCAAGACAGGGGCAGGCTTTGGGCGT
>JAJPYW010000275.1 GCA_021204715.1 Prevotellaceae bacterium | reverse complement strand
TCGCGGTTCCTGTGGAGAAGGTGCAGGCCAACGACTACAACCCCAACGTGGTGGCGCCGCCCGAGATGCGGCTCTTGGAGCTTTCCATCTGGGAGGACGGCTTTACGATGCCTTGTGTGTGCTATTACGACAAGTTGAACGACCGCTACATCTTGGTGGACGGTTACCACCGCTACAGCGTGCTGAAGACTTCCCGGCGCATTTACGACCGGGAGCACGGGCTGCTGCCGGTGGTGGTGATAAACAAGGATATTTCCAACCGCATGGCTTCTACCATCCGCCACAACCGGGCGCGTGGCACGCACAACATTGAGCTCATGTGCGGTATCGTGGCCGAATTGGACAAGGCGGGCATGTCCGACCGGTGGATTATGAAGAACATCGGCATGGACCGCGACGAGTTGTTGCGCTTGAAACAGATATCGGGCTTGGCCGACCTTTTCGCCGACAAGGATTTCAGCATCCCGGTGGACGACAAGGCCCCGCGCTGATAGTTATTCTCCTTCTATCAAGTCGCACATAATGGGTATGTCTTCTTCTTTGATGCCGTGCGCAAGCAGTGTCTCCTTGTCTTTAAGGAAGAGCTGGAAGAAGGCTTGCCTGTTGCCCACTGCGGCCAAAGAGAGGCTGTAGAGTTCGGCTGCCAAACCCACATCGCCTCTGCACCATGCCACATGCCCGGCGTTCAGGTAGTCGGCGGCTTGGGGCTTGGCGGCGAGCAGCTTGTCGTAGTACTTACGGGCTTGTCCCAACTTTCCGCTGATGAACGAGCACCAGCCGATGGCGCGCCACACTTTGGGATTGCCGCCGTTTGCTTGGAAATCCAACTCGAAGAAGCTTTTAAGAGCCTTGTCGTAATTCCCCAAACCGGCTTGGCAACTGCCTGCGCAGAAAAGCAGGTCGCGGTCTTTGGGAGCGACGAGGATGGCCTCGGTGTAGTAGTCAAAGGCCGTGGCGTAGTCGTGCAGGAGGCGGTAGCAGGCGGCCAAGTGGCGCAACGTCCACAGGTGTTCGGGTTGCAGGATGTCGGCTTTTTGATAGGCTTCCACCGCCTCTTGGTAACGTCCGGCTTTCTGCAGGCAGAAGCCTGTTTTCTGGAAGTGTACGGCGTTGGTGGCGCGCTTCTCATGCAAGGTGGTGTAGAGTTCCAAGGCTTGCGGGTAGTCTCCTTTGGAGAAAAGGAAGTCGGCCATTTCCAATACCATCCGGGGGTTGTCGAGCAGGTCTTTTATAAGGGGGATGCTGTATGGGGTGTACGCGTCCTTGAAGATGTCGCGGAACTCGGCCCGGCGGGGGTGTGACTGGTAGAAGCGGTATAGGTCTTGAATGAACATGTTGGTGAGCCGCTCGGCCCTTATGTCGTCGTGGCTTGGGGGTTGGGCCATGGCTTCTGGGTCGAATTGTCCGGCAAAGGCTTTGCTGTCCTCTTCGTTCATCTGAATGGTGGTGAAGCAGAGCGAGTACTTGTCGCTGTTGCATATCAGCTCGTTTTGCAGTATCAAGGCTAATATGACTTTGACACCGGCGGGCTTTTGCCTGATGGAGTTGATGACTTGTGAATAGTTGGGGTCGAAGGGACGGAACCAGTTGGAGAGCTTTTGGAAGAAAGGGAAGCTCTTGAGTTGCCCTAATGTGCCCATGTAGACGTCGGCGCCTTCGAGTTGCAGGTCGTTTATCTCTTGCATCTTGCGTCCCATCTCTTCTTCTATTTTCCAGTCGGGGTTCTTGTCGTCATCATCACTCTCGTCGAAGCCGAACTTCATGTCGTGCAGGGACTCTATGTTCTTGATCATCTCGGGAATGAACTCTTCTCGCATCTTCTTGGCGATGCTTTCGGTCTCGCGGGTGCGCAGCAGCTGGATGTAGACGCGGTTCAAGTCTTCCACGAAATCTATCTCGGCTTTCAACCGGGCAAGTTGCGCGGTGAGCGTGGGGTAGAGGGGTATCCTGTCGTGGTAAAGGGGAAACAGAAAAGCCACGGCAGTCAATGCGCGCTGGTTCACATCCAACCTTTCAATAGAGAGCGATTCGAGCAGCCATGCCATTTTGCGGGCATCGAAGCAGGCGGTCAGGCTCAGCATGACCGCGCCGATGAACAGACACAAGTCATTGTCTGTGAGTGTAGGGGAGGTGAGGTAGGCGCCGGCTTGCCGCTCTTCTTCGACACTCCATGCGCTGTTGGTCCATACGGAGAGGAAGAGCGCGTCGGTGGTCTTTTCATGGCGTTCCAAGAACGAGACCAACTTCTTTACATCATCGTCCATGAACTGAAAAAGGACAAGGTCGTCCTTGTAGGTTTCCAAGGTTTTCAAGGTGGCGGCGAGGTCGAGGGGCGCTTTCCCTTTTTGTTTCTTTCGCAGGGTGTGGTAGTATGTGGTGGAGCAGTCGTCCAACAGGCTGACGCGGGCTTGGTCGGCTATCTCCAAGGTTTCTACGAGCAGTTGGTGGTGCAGCTTTCCGCGCGCTGGGTCGTCGGTGCCTTGGCGCATGTATTGCAGCATGTAGCGGTAGGAGAGCCGGGCCGATTCCAACCGGTTTCGTAGCTTCCAGTCGTCGCTCTCTTGCAAGAGGACATCCAAGCTGGCTTGTGCCTCTTTCAAACGCTTTTGTTTCAACAAGGAGAGGATTTGCCCGTATTGTGTTTCAATGGTCTGTTCGTTCATAGGGGTTTGGGTTTGTGGGGTTGATAATGGGGGAGTTTAAGAAATTGCAAAAAAACTATCCCTAAATAGAGGGGCTATTCGGGGACAGTCTTTTTGTAACTATAGGGTAGTATCGGCCTATTCGTTAATGGCTGCGATACCCGGGAGTATCTTTCCTTCAATGGCTTCAAGCAGGGCACCGCCACCGGTGGAAACGTAGGACACGCCGTCGGCCAGTCCGAACTTGTTGACGCATGCAACGGAGTCGCCGCCGCCTACCAAAGAGAAGGCGCCCCGCTTAGTGGCTTCCACGATGGCCTCGGCTACGGAACGTGAGCCATGCGTGAAGTTCTCGAATTCAAATACGCCCGTGGGACCGTTCCAAAGAATGGTCTTGGAGCCTTTGATGACCTCGGCGAAGATGGCTTCGGTCTTGGGGCCTATGTCGAGTCCTTGCCAGTTGTCGGGTATCTCGTCGACGGCGCAGAAACCGGTCTTGGCGTCGTTGGAGAAGGAGTCGGCAATCTTGGCGTCTACGGCCAATACCAAATTGACGCCTTTCTCAGAGGCTTTCTTCAACAGGTCAAGTGCCAAATCGAGCTTGTCGTCCTCGCAGATAGACTGGCCTATCTTGCCGCCTTGGGCTTTGGTGAAGGTGTACGTCATGCCGCCGGTGATAATCAGGTTGTCTACCTTGTTAAGCAGGTTCTCGATAATCTCAATCTTGGAGGAGACCTTGGAACCTCCCATAATGGCCGTGAAGGGACGGTGTATGTCGTTCATCACCTTGTCGACGGCTTTCACCTCTTTCTCCATAAGGTAACCGAACATCTTGTTGTCTTTGTCGAAATATTTGGCTATCAAGGCTGTGGAGGCATGTGCGCGGTGGGCGGTGCCGAAGGCGTCGTTCACATAGCAGTCGGCGTAAGAAGCCAGTTTCTTGGTGAACTCTTTCTGGCTCTCCTTGACGGCGGTCTTGGCGGCTTTCTTCTCTTCATCGGAGGCGTCGTCGGCCAAGCCGCGTGGCTTGCCCTCCTCTTCGGCATAGAAACGCAGGTTCTCTAAAAGCAATGCCTCGCCGGGTTGCAAGGCGGCTGCCTTGATGGCGGCCTCTTCGCCCATGCAGTCGGCGGCGAATTGTACTTCGATGCCCAGCAACTCTTTCAAATGAGGCAGGATGTGTTTCAGGGAGAACTTGTCGGCAACTCCTTTGGGACGTCCCAAGTGGGAACCGATAATCACACTCCCGCCATCGGCTATGATTTTCTTCAACGTAGGAAGTGCGGCACGCATGCGGGTATCGTCAGTGATGTGGAAGTTTTCGTCCAAGGGTACGTTGAAGTCCACGCGGACGAATGCCTTTTTCCCGGCAAAGTTAAATTGTTCAATGGTCATACTTCTTATTATTTAAAAGTGTTACAGTTCTTGTTACGTGCTGCAAAGATAATGTTTTATTCGATATTTCCGATGAAAACCCTTTATTCTTTTCCCTTTTTGAGGGAGAGTTCTTCTTTCTTACGCTTTTTCCACAATTGATAACTGTTGATGATGTTCTGCCACAGCACGTATGAGCCGGGCCCCACGGAAGAGAGTGGATTCAAATAGGTGTAGGCCATCCACGTGGCAAGCACCGTGTTCTTCTGGCCCAACGCCTGCCCGCCGTTGACTCGCTCGCCATAGTGCCCGCCTATCTGCTTACCGAGGAAAAACTGCAGGCAGCAGGTCACTAAACCGGCCACGGCCACGAGTATCTCGACACGGACGGGAGCGTCGCTGTTGAGCAACGAGCGCAGCGTCTGCCCCGATACGATGGCGAGTGCCATCGCCCACAAGTAGAAGGCGGAACCGTGGAACTCGGCTAAAAAGCTGTTCACCTTGGGAAGGCAGTAGCGCAACAGTACGGCCAAAAAGAAGGGGCAGAGCAGCATGGGGAAGACCTTGCTCAATATCTTCAAGAAGGTCATAAAGAAGGTGGTGCCTTCGCGCGGGTCTACCCAAGGAAATACCAAAGGAACGGCCACTGCCGCCAGCAGGTTGGAGAGCAGGGTGTAGGTGCTCAGGCTGGCCGCGCTGCCTCCCAACTTGCCCGTGATGACGGCCGCAGCCGTGGCGGTGGGGCAGATGAGGCAGACCATGGCGCCTTCAAACACTTCATGGTAGGTGGCGTCCATGGGGCACTTGACTAACAGCAAAGCCGTCAGCAGGCCGGCGGCGAGCTGGAACAGCAACAGCCAGATGTGCCACAGCTTGGGCTTCAAGTCTTGGAATTCCACCTTGCAGAAGGTGAGCAGCAACTGGGCGAAAATAAGGAATGGCGTAAAGTAAGCGGCCATACCGTTGAAAAAGGGTTTAACGGGGGCGAAGAGGGGTATCTTGGCCAATATGAAATAGCCCCCGATGCCGACGGACATGGCCACCGGCAGTGTCCACTCCTTGATAAAACGGATGAGTGTCATGGCTGTCGTCAATGACAATACAGGTTTACCACTGCAAGGGCAGGTATATATTCCGTTGCCCGGCTTGCCTTGCCGCCGCCCGCGGGGAATAGCCGGATGTAAAGGGGCGTCCGGCCATTATTCCGAGCTGTCTATATGGGTGGCGTGCTCGGCCAGCATCTGTGCACGGCTCTTGCTCTGCGTTACCACGTAAACTCCGGTAAATACCAATACCACCGCGATTCCTTTGACAACGCCGAAGACACCTATTCCCATTGCGACGGAAACGATGGTGCTGACAATGGGTTGTACATAGTTGTACATGCTCACCACGGTGGGACGGCAGAATTTCTGCCCCACAATCACCAACAAATAGGCGAAGAACGTGCCGCCCACGATGACGTAGGCCACGCAACCCCAAACATACGGGGCAACGGACGCGAAATCGCTAACGGAAAGGTCGTGATAAGAGAATGGAATGAAAATGATGGCTGAATAGGTAAACATCCATTTCATCAATGTCACCACGTTATATCTTGCGATAAGCCCTTTGAAAATGGTCAAGTAGAAAGCGTAACTGATTTGTGCCGCCAAGCACAGCATGTCGCCCCAAATGTTCCCCGCTTTTCCACTCGTAGCCCCTTGGTTGCTCAAAATCAGTGTCAACGCCCCGATGGAACCCAAGAAAATGCCGATTACTTTTTTACTTGTAATGGGTTCTTTCAAAAAGATGGCCGCTATAATCATGGTGCCGATGGGTGTCATGGTGGTCATAATGGCCGCGTCGACCGGGGAGGTGAGTACCAATCCGCAAGTAAAGAGT
>JAJPYW010000228.1 GCA_021204715.1 Prevotellaceae bacterium | reverse complement strand
GCGTGCCCCCGTATATGCCGGTGAAGTTCACCCCGTTCACCCGCCCTATCATCTTGCCCCACATATCGGGGTCAATCACCTTGTAAAGCGAGAGACTCTCCTGGGCCTCGCACAAAAACGGGCTGGCCACACGTTGCCGTTCTATGCCCACCCCCGCCTTGTAGTAGAGGTCGTACAAATGGTTGTAGTCGAAGCCGAACTTGCCGTTGGCCGTCCAGATGTCGGTGGTCCTCCAGTCGTAGATAGGGTAAGCGTTGTACAAGTCGAAGCCTATCTTGGAGGTCCAGCGGTACTTGTGGTACATCTGGTACTTACGGTTCAAGTGGATGCTGCGCCAGCGGTTGAAACTCTCCTGCGTGCGGATACCAATCAAGAAACAAGTGCGCACCGCGTCCTTGCGCGCGTGCAGCCACTTGGCGAAATGCATCTGGAACTCGTAGTCCCACATATCCTCCCTGTAATACGGGAAGTCCTCCTTGCCGTAGCATCCGGCCGGTTTCTGCCTCACCCAAAGCTCCTTTTTCTTGTCGTCCCACGGGCGCCAGAAGCTTTGGTACATCGACGTGCAGGTAGTCACCTTGAAAGGCACGCACACGCGGTACACCTCCAATATATCCTTGTTAGCCTCCAAGATGCGGTCCACATAGTCGATGGTCAGCTTGTACTGCACCTCGTAATCCATGTGGAACACGCACAACTTGCGCTGCAACTTGTGCCGGCGTATGTAGTCCATACATAAGTTCAGCAACACCCCGCTGTCCTTGCCGCCCGAGAAAGAGACACACACCGTGTCGAACTCCTTGAATATGATGTCCAAACGCTCCAAGGCCAGTTCATACACATTCTTTGGCCGCTCCATACTCAATCCGTCTTGACCATTTTCAAATAGCGCCTCCACTCCTTGAACACCGTAAAGCCCGCTTGCTCGAAGAGCGCGCGGTCGGGCGACAAGACCACAGCCGTGAGCATGCGCTGGCCCTGCTCCCCGTCTTCCACAGACTTGGCGATGACCGCCTCCAAGAGCGACTTCAATACATCCGCCTGCTTGCCGGCCACGTAGTAGTTGTTGATAACCAGCTCCAATCTTCTATACTCCAAAGGAATGAAGCCCGCCACCGGATTTCCTTCCGTCTCATCGTCCAACGCGATGAACCATACAAACTTGGCCGATGTGCGGAAGGGATAGTTGTTGTTCTGCTTGAGCACCGCCGGATCCATTACAAGCGGCGCCACCAACTCATAGAGGCGCGGTTCCGTTCCATTCAAATGAATCACCTTTATCATATTTCTCTGAACTATGTTTGTTTCTGTCGTTAAAGATAGGGATTATTCTCCGCCCGAAAAGCATCTTTATAGAATTTTAGAAAAATAAATGTACTAAAGAAGAAAAAAAACGCGTTTTCCGTGAACAAAAAGGGGTGTTCATGCGTTTATACATAAAAAAGCGCAAAACAACTTTTCAATCATTAAAAGACAAAGCCACTATGAACACAAGAATCCTTTACCGACTGTTGCCGCTCGTCGCCCTGCCGATAGTTTGCCTGCTCGCCGGCGGATGCATCAATAACTTGGACGACGCACAAACCACGGAACAAACGCCCGCAGGCGGCGGCGAGGCACCCTCCATCACCCTGCAGTACAATGCCGTCACCCTCTCGGCCGACGGCTTCCACGGCACCATAGCCATCAGTGCCAACGTAGACTACCGCATTACCGGCACCGCCTCTTACGACTGGTTTACCTTCGAAAGGCGCGGCGAAGGCGTCTACATAGAGTTGGACAAAAACGACACCGAAGAGATGCGGGGCATTATCCTCTACATCGAGAACGAGGCCTACGGCTTGGAAGAGACGCTCACCGTGATACAAGAGGCCGGCAGCGCGGTACAAGGCTCAGGCAGCACCGATGGCGACGACGTCGACTACATCCCTGACGACGGTTACGACGACGAGGCCTCCACCGCCACGCACCGGTGCATGGCCATCACCAAGAACGGGACACAATGCAAGCGCAACGCCATGGAAGGCAGCGACTACTGCTGGCAACACCAACCCTCATAGAGCCGCGACTATGACGTCATGGCAAAAGGCACGACACCGCTTGACAGCCGTTACAACCGGCCATTGTCAAGCGTGTGAAAACAGTTCGGGAAATCTAAAAACAATCCGCCTTTCATCAAGGCCGCACCCTTGCTGTGTCGGCGGGTAAAGTCATGGCCTGCAACTCCTCCAAAGAGCCCCTGAAAACATCCAAGTCCACCTCCTGCCCTATGCCCGGCACCTGCCCCACATCGGTATGCTGCCAGAAGTCCCACTTGCCCTCGTAGCGCACCGAGTCCACGTAGTAGTGGGCAATCCAGTAGGGATAACCGTCGAACAAGGCATCGTCCAAGTAACGCTTCTTGAACTTGTAGGGCGTGTAGAGAATGGGCTTCACCCCGTAATGCGCCTCCACCGCGTCCATCCACGTCTTGATGCCCGTTATGAGCGTTTCGGGAGTGGACTTGCCCGCCGTCTCCACATCTAAAACAGGCGGCAGGTCTCCCTCTTCAAGCTGCACGGTGCGGATGAAGAAATCGGCCTGCTTGCCCGCGTCGGTACCCGGCACGAAATAGTGGTAAGCACCCCGTATGAACCCATACCGGCGCGCCAAGCCGAAGTTCCGCTCGAACATGCCGTCCCCATGGTCGCCCCCTTCGGTAGCCTTCATAAAGATGAAGCGGATGGGGAAGTCGGCCGTCTGGGCGGCGCGCAGCGCCTCCCAGTCAATCTCCCCTTGGTAGTGAGAGATGTCTATGCCGTGCACCTCGAAGCTGCACGGCATGCACACCCCGTAGCCCTTCATGCCGTAACAAGGCTTCCAACGGTAAGCGTATGGGCGGATAAAGAAAAAGTAAAAGCCGGCCGAGAAAATCAGCACGATGCCCACAATGAGCAGCGAGCGCACCCATACCGACAAGTCGCGCGGCGTGTGGCCCTTCCCTGCCCCTTTGGCAGCAGTGCGGCGGCGTGCAGTGCCCGTCTTGCCCTTCGATGCCGAAGCCTTGCCCTTCGATGCCGGCGTCTTGCGCCCGGACGCAGACACCTTCCCTTTCGAAGAAGAAGCCCCGCTTTTAGAAGCGGCAGCCTCACTTCCCGAAGCCGTAGCCTTCCTTTTAGAAGACGCGGTCCTGCCCGTTGAGGCAGCGGCCTTGTCCGTTGAAGCCGAAGCTTTTCCTTTTGAAGTGACGGAAGATGCTGTTTTCATACAAAGTATAAAAAGGGGCTGTGTCAAAAGACACATCCCCTTCGGGGACATTGCTTGACCACCCCTCCAAACCTCCCCTCATAGGGGAGGCTTGGTCGGCCTACGGCCTCCGAAGTGCCTTTTTCTCGACATTATTCAAGTTTTGACACACCCTCTTAGGTCATATAAGAAACCGTTACCCACGCGGGTGCTCCAATTGCAACGTCTTGGTGGGTTGGTCACACACTTCGGTGGGGCCGAAATACTGGATGGGGCCGGGATAGACGTAAGCCGTCTCCAACGCCCAACGGTCGCGCACGGCGGCGTAAGCCTTGAAAGGCGCCCCGTCGAGCTTTACCAACGCCTTCTGTATCACGGGCTTCATCTCACCGTGGCGGCGTTCCATGTTCATCATCATCGTGATGGGCACGCCTCCTGCAATCCATTCATCGGCAGGCGCCGTGGTGTTGCGCACGGACGACATGTAGCCCGTATTGCCGTTGGCAATGAGCCGCGAGGCCGTGTAACCCAACGAGTAGCAATAGTCGGCGTCGAAGTTGGAAGGAGCGGCGCAGCGGCCCTCGTAACCAAAGAAGTGGTGCTGGGCCGAGAACTTGCCTGCATACTTGCCTTCCGCCTTCCACGCGGCCAACTTCTTGCCCACCATTTCAGAGAGCAGTTTTTCGGTCTCGATGAGCGATACCTGTACGTTTCCGTGCGGGTCGCGGTCGAGTGTAAGCTGGCGGGCCACCCCTTCGGGCAGACTCTCATAGATGGCTGCATTGGCGGGCGTGAGCTGGCCGATGATGTACCCGCGCTGCTTGTCAGGCGCTACGGCGGCAAACTCCTCGGCATTGGCGGCCAAGAAGTCGTTCAGTTCGGCAATGAGGCATTTCATGGCGGGAATGAACTCAATCAGTCCCTCGGGAACGAGCACCGTGCCGAAGTTGTCGCCCCGGGCGGCACGCGCGGCCACCGCCTTGGCTATGGTCTCCACCACGTCGTCAAGCGACATCTCCTTGGCCTCCACCTCTTCCGAGACGATGCAGATGTTGGGTTGCACCTGCAAGGCGCACTCCAAGGCGATGTGCGAAGCCGAGCGCCCCATCAACTTGATGAAGTGCCAGTACTTGCGGGCCGAGTTGCAGTCGCGCTCGATGTTGCCTATAACCTCCGAATACGTTTTGCAAGCCGTGTCGAAGCCGAACGATGTCTCTATCATCTCGTTCTTCAAGTCACCGTCAATCGTCTTGGGGCAACCAATCACCTGTATGCCATACTTCTTGGCGGCGAAATACTCGGCCAGCACACAGGCGTTCGTATTGGAATCGTCCCCACCTATGATGACCAACGCCTTGATGCCGAGTTCTTTGAGAATCTCATACCCCTTTTCAAACTGCTCCTCTTTTTCAAGCTTGGTACGTCCCGAGCCTATGATGTCGAAACCGCCCGTATTGCGGTACTCGTCGATGATGTCGGCCGTGAGCTCCATATAGTGATGGTCCACCAATCCGCCCGGGCCCAAGATAAAGCCATACAAACGGCTTGCCGGGTTCAAGTTCTTGATGCCGTCGAAGATACCCGAAATGACGTTATGTCCACCGGGAGCCTGGCCGCCCGAAAGGATAACGCCCACATTCACCGGGCCGCAGCAGGCCGTCTCGGCAGTAGGTTCAAACGTCACCACCGGCATGCCATACGGGTTGGGAAACAGTTTCTTGATCTCTTCCTGATTGGCCACCGACTGTGTAGCCTCGCCTTCCACGGCCTTTACAGCCCCTTTCAGCGCCTTGGGAAGTTTGGGCCGGTAAGCAGCCCTCGCGGTTTGCAATGCACTCTTTGCCATAATCGTTCTGTTAAGTAAGTTATATATTTGTATCCACACTCATTAAAACATCGCAAATTTCGCTCTTTTCCGCAACATTCCCACTATAAATTATCTTTTTTTATTGATTTCAAACAAACAAAGGCTGATTCTTTTGTGTTGGAATCCACCCCTTGCAGCGCCCGTTTTTCTTATTTTTACTACCTCTTTTCATATTTGAATAGCATGTTTCCACACTCCCATTTCACTCCACCTCATTCATGCGCTTGTGGTAAAAGAACAAGACACATTGCAAAGGCTTGAAAAGAGGCCTGCCATTACTGCCAGGCGACTATATAACTTTTTTTGTTGAAACAAATTAATTACCCGCCCTATATACCCCCGATAATTAATTTGCAAAAAAAGAGATCTTATAGTATTCGGCTGGCAGAAATGGCAGAAGCTATTTGACTTGTGAGGGAATTTATTCATTATGAAACATTTAGAATGATAAAGAAGCTGCCAAGCGGAATGTAAGGAAAAGAGGATAATGGCAAAAACGGCATTTTACGAAGGAGATTGACTGTATCGATTTATCTCATACATGCCGGTATATGCACAAAGTAAATGGCATAAATAAATCATTACAATGGCACTCTTTAATCTTGACAAAAGATGACCTTGCGCCCTCACAAAAGGTCTTATTAACCCTGACAAAAGGTTTTGTTACACGCTCATCACGACAAAGATAACACGTTTATCATTCGAATGATGACCCCCTTATCATTCGAGAGATGACACCCTTATCATTCGAGAGATAACACCTTTATCATTCGAGAGATGACACCCTCATCTTCGCAGAGATGACACCTTCATCTTCACAGAGATGACACCCTCATC
>JAJPYW010000064.1 GCA_021204715.1 Prevotellaceae bacterium | reverse complement strand
TGCCCACCAACGCGTCGCGCCCGTAGTGCAGGGCGGGATAGATGACGCCGCCGTAGCCTTCGCCGCCAATGACCGCGCCCACGGCTTTCATCTTCGTGGTGACGTTGACCTCGCCCACGGCGGAGGCGTAGTAGGCACAACCCGGGTAGCGGGCGGTGACGTCGCGCAGGGCACGGGTGGAGCTCAGGTTGGAGACGGTGTTGCCGGGGGTGTGGCGCAGCACGTAGTCGGCCACGGTGACAAGGGTGTACTCCTCGCCGTACATGGTGCCGTCTTCGCATATCACGGCGAGGCGGTCTACATCGGGATCGACCACGAAGGCCACGTCGGCCTTGCCGCCACGCATGTAGGCCATGATGCCGCCAAGGTTCTTTTCCAAAGGCTCGGGGTTGTGCCGGAAGTCGCCGGTGAGCTCGCAGTAGAGGGGCTCCACCTGCCGCACGCCGAGCTGCTCGAGCAAACCGGGCAGGATAATGCCGCCCACGGAGTTCACGCAGTCTATGGCCACACGGAAGCCGGCGGCGCGGATGGCGGCTACATCGACCAAGGGCAGCTTCAGGATGCTGTCTATGTGCTTCTGGTTGTAGGTGGTGTCCATGCGGTAGAGGCCCAAGCGGTCTACCGGGGCATAGTCGAAGGCTTCCGCTTCGGCGATGCGCAGCACTTCATTGCCTTCTTCTTTGTTGAGGAACTCGCCTTTTTGGTTCAAGAGCTTCAAGGCGTTCCACTGCTTGGGATTGTGCGAGGCGGTCAGGATGATGCCGCCGGCGGCGCCTTCGCCTGTTACGGCTATCTCGGTGGTGGGCGTGGTGGCCAAGCCTATGTCGGTTACGTCCCAGCCCATGCCCATCAGGGTACCGATGACCACGTGCTTGACCATCTCGCCGGAGATGCGCGCGTCGCGTCCCACGACAATGGTATTGCTTGCTCCCCGGTAGGTGTTGCGCATGAAGGTGGCGTATGCCGAGGTGAACTTCACGATGTCGAGCGGGTTCAAGCCGTCGCCCACGGCCCCGCCTATGGTGCCGCGGATGCCGGAAATGGATTTAATGAGTGTCATGGATGAATGGTTTAACGGATGGTTATCAATATTGTCAGTTCTCGCTTTCGGGGTATTGCAGCAGGGGCGCGTATTTCTCCAAGGCTTCCCTGAACAGGGCTTCGGCCTCCTCCATGGTGCCGTGGTGCTCTCCGCCGGCGGCGTTCAGGTGGCCGCCTCCGTGGAAGAACTCGGCGGCCAAGCGGTTGCAGGGGAAGCTGCCCACGGAACGCAGGGAGACCTTGATGACGGCTCTTTCAGAGTCTTCGCGCAGGAAACAGGAGAGCGTCATGTCTTTGATGCTCAAGGGGATGTTGACGAAGCCCTCACTGTCGCCCTTCAGGTAGTTGAAGCGCCGCTGCTCTTTGTTTGTCAGGGAGATGACGGCGGTGTGCAGCAAGGGGTAGACGCGCATCTGGGTGAGCACGTATCCCATGAGGCGCAGGCGGCTCTCCGAGTAGGTGTTGTACACCTTTCTATATATCTCGTCTTTGTCTATGTCTTTGGAGAGGAGCTGCTGGATGATGAAGTACAGGTCGGCACGGTTGGAGTTGTAGGTGAAGCCGCCCGTGTCGGTCATCATGCCGGTGTACAGGCACTCGGCGGCTGCTTTGGTTATGTCGCCGAAGCAGCCCATGGCGCATATCAGGCGGAACACCAACTCGGAGGTGGAGGAGACTTCGGGGTGGGAGATGACGATCTTGCAGAAGTCATCGGGGGCGAGGTGGTGGTCGATCAAGGCCTTGCGCGCGGGCGAGGCCAATAGTGCTTCGCTCATGGCTCCCGCGCGGCTTGCGGTGTTGAAGTCGAGGCAGCACACCACGTCGGCCTCGGCCAGCAGCTTGTCGGCGAACTCTTTATAGCGTTCGTAGAGCAGGATGTCCTTGCTGCCGCGCATCCACTTGAGGAAATCGGGGAAGGCGTTGGGCAGGACGACGTTCACTTCTTTCTCCTGGGTGTTAAGGAAGTGCCACAGGCCCAACGAGGCGCCCACGGCGTCGCCGTCGGGGGAAACGTGCGAGACGATGACTATCTTCTCGGCCCGCTCCATCCATTTGGCGAAATGCGCTACTTGGGCTTGGTCTATAACTTTGTTCAACATACGGTTTGGTCGAGTAATTGGTTCAGGTGGCAAAGGTACAAAAAAGTTCTGTAATCAAGACGGCCGGCAAGGTGGAAGCAGAAAAATGAAGAGGCAATTACGGGGGCGGATAGTTGTTTGTTTTCATTTGCCATTGTATCTTTGTGGAAATTTTAATAGGACAGCGTTATGACGAATTTACTGTTATTGTTCATGCCCTCCTCTACAGAGTGGATCATCATCTTGGTGGTGGTCCTGCTGCTCTTCGGCGGGAAGAAGATTCCGGAACTCATGAAAGGCTTGGGCAAAGGGGTGAAGAGTTTCAAAGAGGGAATGAACGAAGCCAAGGAGGAACTTGACAAGGACAAAGATGAAACCGGCAAGCCGGAGCCGTGAACCGGTGCTTGAACTGTAGCGGGCAAGCGGCTGCCTGACGGGGCGGCAGGCTTGTCCTTCTTCTATATCGATTGTGATGGCGGCAGAGAAGAAACTCACTTTTTGGGACCACTTGGACGTGTTGCGCCGGCTTCTGCTGCGGGTGCTGTGCGTGTGGCTCGTGTTGGCCGTGGGCTACTTCATCGCCATGCCTTACTTGTTCGACAGCGTGGTGCTGGCGCCTTGCCGCGACAGCTTCATCTTCTATGACTTGCTGCGCCATATCGGGCAAGTGTTCCACCTCGACGACGAGTTTTTCACCGAGGTGTTCCATGTGAAGCTCATCAACATCAACTTGGCCGCGCCTTTCTTCATCCATATCTCCACCGCTTTCTGGATGTCGGTGGTCACGGCGGCGCCTTACGTGCTCTTCGAGGTGTGGCGGTTCGTGGCGCCGGCGCTCTATCCCGGCGAGCGGCGCGGCGTGAAGAAGGCATTGCTTTTGGGCGGGGTGATGTTCTACGTCGGCGTGGCTGTGGGGTATTTCATGGTCTACCCGCTGACGTTGCGCTTCTTGTCTACCTACGTACTGAGCGCTTCCATCGAGAACCAGCTCTCGCTGAACTCTTACATCGACAACTTCATGACTTTGGTGCTCTGCATGGGGCTTGCCTTCGAGTTGCCCTTGGTGACTTGGCTGCTCTCCCTTTTGGGATTGGTGAGCAAGGGGCTGCTGCGCAAATACCGGCGCCATGCCATCGTGGCCGTGGTCATCTTGGCCGCCATTATCACTCCCACGGGCGATCCCTTCACGCTTACGGTCGTGGCGGTACCGCTCTACCTGCTCTATGAAATGGGTATCTTGATGGTGAAAGAGAGGAAAGAGGAAAAGGAATGAAGGGGAAGTCTTGATGATGAAAGCAGAGAAAGAGGTGAAGAAAGGAATCCGCTGCCTGCGCGTGCGCTTCCGCTACCATGACGATACCTATTTATATGTATTGCCCGACGAGGCATGCCCTGACGCCATGCGCGGCGAAGCCAAGCCCGGTGAAACCCGCCCCGATGTGACCAAGCCGGAAGAAACCAAGCTAAACGGGACTTTCCTCGATACCATACTCCCTGATTGGACACCGGAACAACCGCTGCGCGTGCGCTATGGCGTACCCCAAGTAAACGCCGAGTTCGAAGGCAGTTGCACGCTCCTGTGGGAGGGAGCTCGGCTCAACTTGCTGGACGTGGCGGTGGACGATGCCGGCGTGCTGACTCCTTCGCTCCTCATCTTGGAACCGGACTACTTGGTGGACATCAGTTCCTTGGCGGAATGTTTCCGTGAGTTCGGCGACCACCCTGCCAACTACCTGCTCTCGCGTTTGAGCGTTGCAGAGAAAAGTGCCGCCATACTGTTGGGCAACATCGCCAACCTCTTCTTGGACGAATGGATCCACGCAAAAGAAACTCCCGACTACATGACCTGCATGCAGAAGGCTTTCAGCATGTACCCCATCGAGCTGGCTGCTTGCGGGGAGTTGCACGACAAAGCCAGGGAACGTGCCTTCTTCAACGACTGCCGCCGCCATTTCGACCACATAGGGCAGATGGTGACTGAAACCTTCCGGGGCGCGGCCTACGGATTGGACAAGGCGGACGCCGTATTGGAGCCTTCTTATATCTGCGAGTCTTTGGGTATACAAGGGCGGTTGGACTATATGCAGCGCGACATGTCGGCCTTCATCGAGATGAAATCGGGCAAGGCCGATGAATATACCGTGCCGGGCAAGGTGATGCCCCGGGCAAACAACCGCGTGCAGATGTTGCTTTACCAAGCAGTGCTTCACTATTCCATGGGCCGGGATTACCACAAAGTGCAGGCTTACCTGCTCTACACCCGCTACCCCCTGCTCTACCCTGCCCGCACCTCTTGGGCCGAATTGCGGCATGTACTTGATGTGCGCAACCGCATCGTGGCGCAGGAGTATGACATTCAGTTGCACAACAGTCTTGACTACACAGCCGCCTGTCTGAGTGCCATCAACCCTGACACACTGAACTTGAAGCAAATAGACACTCCCTTGTGGCGCTACTACTTGGAACCCTCCATCAGTTCAGTTGCCAATAAGATAGCAGCCCTCTCACCGGTTGAAAGACACTATTTCTATGCGCTCTACAACTTCATCACCAAGGAACTGTACACTTCCAAATCGGGTTATACCGCATACGAAGGGCGTGCAGGAAGTTCGTCGCTTTGGCTCTCTACCTTGGAAGAAAAGCTCGACAGCGGGGAGATTCTCTGCGACTTGACCATGGTGGAGAACCATGCGGACGACGCGCGGAACCCCTGCCTGCTTTTAGCTTGTCCCGCCTGCCGTGCCGGCATGCCGGCGGACACGTTGCCTGATTTCCGTCCGGGCGACGCCATCGTCCTCTATCAAAGGGAGTGCGGGACGGACAATGTAACCAACCGCATGGTCTTTAAAGGCAACATCGAGCATATTACCGACAAGCAGATAGGCATCAGCCTCAAAGCCGCCCAGCAGAACCTGCGCGTGCTGCCCGCCGAAGGCCGCTACGCGGTGGAACACGACTTCATGGACACTACGTTCAGGACAATGTACCGGGGACTCGCCGCTTTCATGGATGCCAATCCCGACCGGCGCGCCTTGCTGATGAACGCGCGTCAGCCCCGCTATGATGCCACCAAGGAGAACGCCGTGGCCACCGCTTCCGACGACTTCGAGCGCATCACTCGCAAAGCCTTGGCTGCGGAAGATTGTTTCTTGGTCATCGGCCCGCCGGGAACCGGCAAGACCTCGCGTGCCTTGCGGGGCATGGTGGAGACATTCTGCAAAGAGGGCAAGCAACTGCTGCTGCTCTCCTACACCAACCGCGCCGTGGACGAGATATGCAAGGCGCTTGCCGCCATCACGCCGGCGGTGGATTTCATCCGCATGGGCGGCGAGCTGGCGTGCAACGAAAGGTATCGTCAGCACTTGGCCACGCACGTACTGGCGTCGTGCAGCACGAGGCGTGCCGTCCGGACGCGTATCGGCCAATGCCCCGTCTTCGTGGGTACAGTGGCTACTCTCTCGGGCAAGCCGGAACTGTTCCGCCTGAAGAAATTTGATGTAGCGATAGTAGATGAAGCTACCCAGATATTGGAGCCGCAACTGTTGGGACTGCTTTGCGCCCGCCGCGCCGACGGGAGCGACGCCATCGGCAAATTCATCTTGATAGGCGACCACAAACAACTTCCGGCCGTGGTGTTGCAACCCTCCGAATGTGCGGAAGTCCACGACCCGGCATTGCGCGGAATAGGTTTGCTCAACCTGCGGGATTCGCTTTTCGAACGCTTCTACCGCACCTTTTCCCACGGCACGACGGACGCTGTCGGCAGCTCTCCTTTCTACGACATGCTCTGCCGCCAAGGGCGCATGAACGAAGAGGTGGCCGCCTTTCCCAACCGCGCCTTCTACGGCG
>JAJPYW010000010.1 GCA_021204715.1 Prevotellaceae bacterium | reverse complement strand
ATCTTACAACAAGTTAGCTGTTATTTTTTGCCTCGATACATCTCTTGCAAAGAGAAATACACGTAATAAGCCACCTATCCGGTACAAACTTTTATCTTGACAGAACACACAACGGGGCACTTAAAGTACCCATTCGGCGTGCGCAATCACTTTATTTTTACAACTATATGCGCTGTCATTGGCTTGTCAGGCCGCAGGCATTATGAGGCAGGCCGGAACGGATTCACGAGCCCTATACTTTTCTAAGCAGAGGACATATCAGCGGGAAACAGGCATGAACAGACTTGTTTTTATTCAGTTTTATCGAATCGCTTCGATAGATGTTATGGAAGCGGTTCGATAGATGTTATGGAAGCGGTTCGATAGATGTTATGGAAGCGGTTCGATAGATGTTATGGAAGCGGTTCGATTCGATGAGTGGAAGTGCTTCGATACGATACAAGGAATATGTTGATGGTTTTTGAAGACTCGAATTTGCAGGTGCTATAAACTCGAGTTTGTAGATGGCATGGAAAGGCTTCCTTCTAAGCGGCGTTATTTCTCTTTGCGGTACTCCTTCACCATTCCTATAATGGTCTCTCCATATTTCTCCATGCCTTTCTGTCCGAAGTAGGGGATAAGGGCGAGGGCCGACAGTGTCGTGGGCAGGAGGTTGCTGATGCCCATCATCGCTTTTTGCTGGATAATTGTGTAGACGGGTACATTTTGCTTGACAGCTTCGGCGTTGCGCCATGCTGTCAAGCGGCGGTAGAGTTCGGGATGCAGAATGTCGGCGGGAACGTTGATAGTAGGGGCTGTGTGTTTCTCCTTGCCGCCGGGTGTATGCTCTTCGGGCCGCTTCGCTTTTCTTGCGGCCGCTTTTCCTTTCTTCTCTTTGTTCGCCGACGGGTTGTCGATGGAGAGGATGGCTTTCTGTTTGAGGAATTGCGTTACATGGAAACCGTTGTCGCGGACGTAACTCAGCAACGCGTGTTTCAACTCGAAACGGCGCTCCAACTCTTCCACGGCTTCATGCAGACGCTTCTTTATCTCTTTGTTGTCGGTGTCGACGTCGCTTGTCGTGAATTGCTCCAACGGGTTGAGTTGCTCCAAGAAGTAGGTGGCGGCCGAATGGATGCGGGCTTGCAAGGCAGTGTCGGTGTGGTAATTGGCGGCGGCATTGACCATGCGGGTGTATTGCGCGCCAAACCGCCCGGCCACTTCGATGACTTTCTCGGTGAACCGTGCCGTCTCCTCTTTGCAGGCGGCCAATTGTTTGGGATAGCGCCGGTAAAGGTGCTCGTCGATGACACGCACATAGCGGCGCAACGCTTGCTCCAACGGCAGGAAGTCGAACAGTCCGGAGAGTAATTCCAAGAAGTAGGCCCGCTGCAGGGTGGAGAGCCGCGCGCTGTCGGGCTCCCTTTGCCGGGCTTCGAGGATGAAAGCGTCTACCGAGCGGTCGGCGATGACGGCCCTCTGGGTGAGCGGGGCGCTGAGCACCAATCCTTCCAACGTCTTGCAACGGCTCAATGCCACGTAAGCCTGCCCGTGGGCGAAAGCGGTGCCGGCGTTGATGATGGCGTGCTCGAAGGTGAGCCCTTGGCTTTTGTGTATGGTGATGGCCCATGCCAACTTGACGGGGTATTGGCGGAATGTGCCTTCTACTTCTTCGGTGATTTCTTGTGTGGCTTCGTTCAACACATACTTGGCGTTGCTCCACTGCTCTTCTTGCAGGGTGAAGGGCTTGCCCCCTTGCGGGCATACCTCTATTTGCTCTTTGTTTAATGCGGTAACCTGTCCTATCATGCCGTTGTAGTAGCGGTGCTCGCCCGAGGTGTCGTTCTTCACGAACATGACTTGCGCTCCTTGTTTAAGTTCCAACACTTCGTCGGTGGGGAAGGCGAGGGTGGGGAAGTTGCCTTCGACAGCGGCGCGGAAGGTATAAGTGCGTCCCGGCAACAGGGAGAGTTCTTGTTCGTTGATGTGGCGGGCTTGGTAGTTGTGGGTGACAAGGTGTATGTAACCCTCTTCCCGGCGTGGCTTGAAGCCGGGGATGTAGCGGCTGTTCAAGGCTGCCAGCACGCGGTTGTCGCAGCGGTTCTCGCGGATGCTGTTGAGCAAGTCCAAGAAGGGGCCGTTCTGTTGCCGGTAGACTTTCTTCAACTCGATGGTGCAGTATTCGGTCTGCTTCAAGGCCGAGCTTGAGAAGAAATAGGGGGTGTCGTAGTACTTGCCAAGCAGCTGCCACTCTTCTTCTTTCACCACGGGGGCGAGTTGCTGCAGGTCGCCTATGAGCAGCAGTTGCACGCCGCCGAAGGGCTTGTAGCGGTTGCGGTAGCGCCTGAGCACGGCGTCAACGGCATCGAGCAGGTCGGCGCGCACCATGCTGATTTCATCGATGACAAGCAGGTCGACGCTGCGTATGATGTTGATTTTCTCTTTGCTGAAACGGAACTTGCCTTTTCCTTCGGCCGCGTTGAACGAACTGTTGGGTATGTACGGGGCGAAGGGCAACTGGAAGAAGGAGTGGATGGTGACACCGCCGGCATTGATGGCGGCGATGCCGGTGGGAGCCAAGACAATCATCCGCTTGGGGCTGTCGGCCTTGAGCCTTTTGAGGAACGTAGTTTTACCGGTACCCGCCTTTCCTGTCAAGAAAAGATGGGTACCGGTTTGTTCAATGAGTTGCCGCGCAAGCGTGAGCTCTTTGTTTTGCTCCATACGTTATTTCATGCTGCCGCCAACGATGTCGAGCAATTCGTTGGTGATGGCTTGCTGACGTGACTTGTTATACTGCTTGGTCAGTTCTTGAATAAGGTCGTCGGCGTTGTCGGTGGCCGTCTGCATGGCGAGCATGCGGGCGGCATGTTCCGAAGCGTTGGAGTCGAGCACGACTGTGTATATTTTCTGTTTCAATACTTTGGGAAGCAAGGCGGCAATCAGTTCGGCGGCGTTGGGCTCGACAATGTAGTTGTTGTTGTAGCCGCGCCGCTCCTCTTTCGGGGCGTTCTCTTTGGACGCCTCGGCTATCTTCGCCAAGTCGATGGGAAGGAAGTCTTCCTCGGTGAGCACTTGCGAGCCTGCCGACTTGAAATGGTGGTATATCAGCTCTACCTTGTCGAATTGCCCTTCCAAGAATCCTTGCATCAAGGTGGCGGCCAATTCGTAGGCTTGTATATAATCGGGCTTCTCGGCCAAGGTCTGGTAGCTGCCTTGGGGATGATAACCCAACTTTTTCACGGCTGTCTCCACTTTCTTTCCTACGGGATAAATCAAGATGTTCTCTTTTCCCAATGAATGGTACTTTTCCAACACCTTCTCCAACATCCTCACCACATTGGAGTTGAAAGCACCGCACAGGGAGGTGTTCGAGGAGCAGACTACGATAGCCACTTTCTGGACGGAGCGCAACTCGGTATAGGGGGTGTTGAAAGCCACGTCCGTCTGCAGGAAGTCGGTCAGTATGCCGTTCAACTTCCGTTGGTAAGGCAGCATGCCTTCAATACGCCCTTGTGCCTTGTGCAGCTTGGCGGACGCCACCATCTTCATGGCCGACGTGATTTGCCGGGTACTCTTGACGGACGCTATACGGAGTTTTACCTCTTTGAGTGATGCCATAACGTTTCAGTTTGGATGGTTGGATTACATGAACTGCTTGGCTACCGACGCTGCCGTCTCTTCTATCTTTTGGCATACATCGTCGTTGATGACGCCGGCCTTCAGCGGCTTGAGCACGTCTTCTTGCCTGTCGCGCTTGAGCGTGTCGAGGAAGAAGCGTTCAAACTCTTTCACTTTCTCCAACGGAATGTCTTTGAGCAAGCCGTGCGTGCCGCAGTACAGAATGGCCACCTGCTCTTCCACCGGCATGGGGCTGTATTGGGGTTGTACCAACAGACGGGTGTTCTTCTGTCCCTTGTCTATGGTAAGCGCGGTCACGGCGTCCAAGTCGCCGCTGAACTTGGTGAAGGCTTCCAATTCACGGTATTGCGCTTGGTCTATCTTCAAGGTACCGGCCACCTTCTTCATGGCCTTGATTTGGGCGTTGCCACCTACACGGCTCACGGAGATGCCCACGTCGATGGCGGGGCGGTTGCCTTGGTTGAACAGGTTCGTGTCGAGGAATATCTGTCCGTCGGTAATGGAGATGACATTCGTGGGGATGTAGGCCGATACGTCGCCTGCTTGCGTCTCGATGATGGGCAGGGCCGTGAGCGAGCCGCCTCCCTTGACCTTGCCTTTCAAGCTGTCGGGCAGGTCGTTCATCTGCGCTGCCACCTCTTGCTGGCTGATGATCTTGGCCGCGCGCTCCAACAGACGGGAGTGCAGGTAGAAGATGTCGCCCGGATAGGCTTCACGTCCGGAAGGACGGCGCAAGATAAGCGATACTTCACGGTAGGCCACCGCCTGCTTGGACAAGTCATCGTAGATAACCAACGCATGACGGCCGGTGTCGCGGAAATACTCGCCTATGGCAGCGCCTGCGAAAGGAGCGTAGTATTGCAATGCCGCGGGATCGCCCGCCGTGGCCGACACGATGATGGTGTAGTCCATTGCGCCGTACTTGCGCAAAGTGTTCACGATGGAGGCCACCGTGGACCCTTTCTGGCCTACGGCCACATAGATGCAATAGACGGGATCGCCCGCGTCGTAGTTGGAGCGTTGGTTCAAGATGGTGTCGATGGCAACGGCCGTCTTGCCCGTCTGACGGTCGCCGATAATCAACTCACGTTGTCCGCGGCCAATGGGAATCATGGCGTCGACGGCTTTCAATCCCGTCTGCAACGGCTGGCTCACCGGTTGGCGGTAGATGACGCCCGGCGCCTTGCGCTCCAAGGGCATCTCGCAGAGCTCCCCGCCGATGAGTCCCTTCCCGTCGAGCGGCGTGCCCAACGGGTCGATAACACGTCCCAACATGCTGTCGCCCACCATGATGGAGGCGATGCGCTTGGTGCGCTTCACGACAAAACCCTCCTTGATCTTGTCCGTAGGACCCAACAACACGGCACCTACGTTGTCTTCTTCCAAGTTCATCACAATGGCGCGGATGCCGTTGTCGAACTCCAACAACTCGTTGGCTTCGGCGTTGCGCAAACCGTAGATGCGCACCACGCCGTCGCTCACTTGCAGCACCGTGCCTATTTCGTCCATTTGCACGCGGGTGTCGATACCCTCCAACTGCTGGCGCAGGATATCGGAAACTTCGCTCACTTTTATATTTCCAGACAACATACTATATATTTACGATTCGGCAATCACTTCGGGGCGTCCCTCCTTTGGATTGCACATTATACAATTCTTCTGTTCTTATCGATAAACTGTTCTTTCACCCGCCTGAGCTGGGTGGCGATACTGGCGTCCAACCGCACGTCGTTGATGTCGAAGATGAATCCGCCTTCGATGGCCGGGTCTACTTCGGTATAGAGCTCCATGCGGGCGTGCAGCACGGCGGACGCACTCACGCGGATGCGTTCTTTCACGGTGTCGGCCACCGGTACGGCCGTGGTCAGCTTGGCTACACCGATGTGGCGCGACTTGCGGAACAAATCCATGAAGCCGATGCAGATGTACGGTAAGAACGCCTCCCGGTGGTTTCCCAATACCAAGGTGATGAAGCGGTCGGTCTCCTCGCTGACGGGCGTGTTTCCGGAGATGGCCTTGCACAGGAGCGAGTATTTCTCCCGCACGGTCAAGACAGGATTGTCCAATGCCGCTTTGAGGTCGGGATAACGCTCGAAACTCCACAAGAGCGTACGCATCTCCTCATACACCCGCTCTTCCGCACCCTTGCCCGTGGCAAACGCCATGAGCGCCTTGGCATACCGCATTGAAACAATTCCTATATCCATACGCTATTGCTTTTTGGTTTCCAATACCTCGTCAAGCATCCGGTCGATCATCTTCATCTGCTCGTCCTTTTCGTCCAAGTTCTTGCGGATAATCTTCTCGGCGATGTCTACCGACAGCAAGGCTACCAGGCGGCGGATGTCGCGGATGGCTTC